>NZ_VRVE01000109.1:0-12396 GCF_008040035.1 Methylobacterium sp. WL9 | reverse complement strand
GCCGGACGGCACGGGCGAGGCCACGCAGCCGCAGGCGGGCGATACCCCGCGGCGACGCGGTCGCGACCGCAAGGCCGCGCCGTGATCGGCGTGACCGCCTAGGCGAAGACCATGAACCCGTCGCGCATCTTCATCCTGCGTCCGGTGGCGACGACGCTGCTGATGCTGGCGATCCTGATCGTCGGCATGGTGTCCTACGTGAACCTGCCGGTCTCGGCGCTGCCGTCGGTCGATTATCCGACGATCCAGGTCCAGACCTTCTATCCGGGCGCCAGCCCCGAGGTGATGACCTCGGCCGTGACCGCGCCGCTAGAGCGACAATTCGGCCAGATGGCCAACCTGAACCAGATGTCGTCGCAGAGTTCGGCCGGCGCCTCGGTCATCACCCTGCAGTTCAGCCTCGACATCCCCCTCGACATCGCCGAGCAGTCTGTCCAGGCGGCGATCAACGCGGCCGGAAACCTGCTGCCCTCCGACCTTCCGGCGCCGCCGATCTACGCCAAGGTCAACCCCGCCGACGCGCCGGTCCTGACCTTGGCCCTGACCTCGAAGACGATGCCGCTCACGCAGGTGCGCGACCTCGCGGAGACGCGGCTCGCCCAGAAGATTTCACAGGTTGCCGGCGTCGGTCTCGTCAGCATGGGCGGCGGCCAGCGGCCGGCCGTGCGGGTGCGCTTCAATTCCCTGGCGCTCGCGGCCTACGGGCTCAATATCGACGACCTGCGCACGACGATCGGAAACCTCAACGTCAACACGCCCAAGGGCAACATCGACGGTCCGACGCAGAGCTACACCATCAACGCCAACGATCAGGTCCGCGACCCGACCGTCTATTCCAGCGCGATCATCGCCTACAAGAACGGCGCGCCGGTGCGGCTCTCGGACGTGGCGACCGTGGTCGACGGGGCCGAGAACACCAAGCTCGGCGCCTGGATGGACCGGACGCCGGCCGTCATCCTCAACATCCAGCGCCAGCCCGGCGCCAACGTCATCGACACGGTCGACAAGATCAAGGCGTTGCTGCCGCAACTGCAGGCCAGCATGCCCGCCGCCATCGGCGTCGCGCTCCTCACCGACCGCACCGTCACGATCCGCGCTTCCGTGGAGGACGTGCAGGTCGAGCTGATGCTCGCCATCGGCCTCGTCGTGCTGGTGATCTTCCTGTTTTTGCGCAGCTTTTCCGCCACCCTGATTCCGAGCCTGTCGGTGCCGCTCTCGCTGATCGGCACGCTGGCGGTGATGGACCTGTGGGGGTTCTCCCTCGACAACCTCTCGCTGATGGCCCTGACCATTGCGACCGGCTTCGTCGTCGACGACGCCATCGTTGTGATCGAGAACATCGCCCGCCACGTCGAGGACGGCGATACGCCGCTCGAAGCCGCGATGAAGGGCTCGCGCGAGATCGGCTTCACCATCCTGTCGCTGACGGTCTCGCTGATCGCAGTGCTGATCCCGCTGCTGTTCATGGGCGACGTGGTCGGCCGGCTGTTCCACGAATTCGCGATCACGCTGGCGGCCACCATCGTCATCTCGGCCTTCGTCTCACTGACGCTGGTGCCGATGCTCTGCGCGCGGCTGCTCAAGCCGGTCGTGCACGGCGAACACCGCGAGGGCTTCGTCGCCCGCCTCGGCCGGCGAATGACCGACGGCACCATCGCCGCGTATGGCCGTGCCCTTCGGGTCGTCCTCGCGCATCAGCCGCTGACGCTTCTCGTCACCCTTGGGACGATCGCGCTGACAGCGTACCTGTTCGTGGTGATCCCGAAGGGGTTCTTCCCGGTCCAGGATACCGGCGTGATCCAGGGCATCTCCCAGGCCGACCAGAGCGTGTCCTACGGGGCCATGGCCGAGCGCCAGCAGGGGCTCGCCGACATCGTCTTAAAGGACAAGGACGTCGCGAACCTGTCCTCGTTCATCGGCGTCGACGGGCAGAACGTGACGCTAAATTCCGGCCGCATGCTGATCAACCTGAAGCCACAGGCGGAGCGGACGGGCAGCGCCAGCGACGTGATCCGCCGCATCACTGCCGCCACCCGCGACGTGCCCGGCGTGCGCCTCTACATGCAGCCGGTCCAGGACCTGACCATCGATACGGCGGTCTCGGCCACGCAGTATCAGGTCATCCTGGAGAACCCGAACCTCTCCGAGTTCGAGACCTGGGTGCCGCGCTTCGTCGAGGCGCTGCAGCGCTCGCCGCTGCTCGCCGACGTCACCAGCGACTACCAGGGCAACGGGCTCGCCGCCTACGTCACCATCGACCGGCCGACGGCTGGGCGCTACGGCATCACCCCGGCCTCCGTCGACAACGCGCTCTACGACGCCTTCGGCCAGCGCATCATCTCGACAATTTTTTCTCAGTCGAACCAGTACCGGGTCATCCTCGAAGCCGACCCGGCCCTGCACACGACCCTCGACTCGCTGAACAACCTCTACCTGCCGTCCTCGACCGCCGCCTCGGGCCAGGTGCCGCTCTCGGCCATCGCCCGCGTCGAGGAGCGCCGCGCCCCGCTGCTCGTCGGCCATCTCGGCCAGTTCCCGGCGACCACCGTCTCGTTCAACCTCGCATCGGGCGCCGCCCTCGGCCAGGCCGTCGATGCGATCGCGCAGATCCGAAAAGACGTCGGCCTGCCGGCGAGCTTCAACGTGGTGCCGCAGGGTTCGGTCTTCGCCTTCCAGTCGGCGCTGTCGAACGAGCTGTTCCTGATCCTGGCTGCGATCGTCACGGTCTACATCGTGCTCGGCGTCCTCTACGAGAGCTTCATCCACCCGATCACGATCCTCTCGACGCTTCCGTCCGCTGGGATTGGCGCTCTGCTCGGGTTGATGCTCTTCGGGCTCTCGCTCGACATCATTGCGATCATCGGCATCGTGCTCCTCATCGGCATCGTGAAGAAGAACGCGATCATGATGATCGACTTCGCGCTCCAGGCCGAGCGCGAAGAGGGCATGAGCCCGCGCGATGCGATCTACGAAGCCTGTCTGCTCCGCTTCCGTCCGATCATGATGACGACCTTCGCCGCCCTGTTCGCGGCGGTGCCGCTGATCATGGGAACCGGCGTGGGCTCGGAGCTGCGCCAGCCCCTCGGCATCGTCATCGCCGGCGGTCTCATCGTCAGCCAGGTGCTGACGCTGTTCACGACCCCGGTGATCTACCTGTTCTTCGACCGGCTGGAACGGCGGATCATGGGCCGCCGTGAGGGCGGCTACCGGACCGGCGAGGCCATCCCGTGAACATTTCGGAGCCGTTCATCCGGCGTCCGATCGCGACGACGCTGCTCACCGTCGGCGTGCTGCTCGCGGGGCTGTTCGCCTTCGTGCGATTGCCGGTGGCGCCGCTGCCGCAGGTGGATTTTCCGGTCATTCTCGTCCAGGCGCAGATGGCCGGCGCCTCGCCGGAAACCATGGCGACGACGGTGGCCGCGCCGCTGGAGCGCCGGCTCGGGATCATCGCCGACGTCAACGAGATGACCTCGACGAGTTCGACCGGCACGGTCCGCATCGTCCTGCTGTTCGGCCTAAACCGCGACATCGACGGCGCCGCCCGCGACGTCCAGGCGGCGATCAACGCCGCCCGCGCCGACCTGCCGACGGCGCTCCGCCAGAACCCGACCTACCGGAAGTTCAACCCGGCCGATGCGCCGATCCTGATCCTCGGACTGACCTCGGACACGCTCTCGCCCGGCCAGCTCTACGATTCTGCCGCGACCGTCGTTCAGCAGAAGATGTCCCAGGTCGACGGCATCGGGAACGTCGACATCGGTGGCTCGTCGCTGCCGGCGGTGCGGGTGGAGCTCGATCCGACGGCTTTGTTCCACTACGGCATCGGCCTCGAAGGGATTCGCGCGGCCTTAGCGTCGGCAAATGCGAACTCGCCGAAGGGCGACGTGACTGCTGGGGACCGCCGCTACCAGCTCTACGCCAACGACCAGGGCCGGCAGGCCTCGGACTATCGCGACATTGTCGTGGCCTACCGCAACGGGGCCGGCGTGCGCCTGAGCGACGTCGGCCAGGTCGACGATTCCGTCGAGGACAAGCGCAATCTCGGCCTCGTCGACGGCAAGCCCGGCGTGATCCTGTTCATTTACAAGCAGCCCGGCTCGAACGTCGTCGAGACGGTAGACCGCGTGAAGGCGGCGATCCCGCAGATCCAGGCGGCGCTGCCGGGCGACATCGACCTGCACATCTCGGGCGACCGCTCGGCCACGATCCGCGCTTCCCTGAAGGAGACCGAGGAGACGCTGCTGATCGCGGTCGGCCTCGTGATCCTCGTGGTCTTCGTTTTCCTGCGCTCCGGCCGCGCGACGCTGATTCCGGCGGTGGCCGTGCCGATCTCGATCATCGGCACCTTCGCCGTGATGTATCTGCTCGGCTTTTCGCTCAACATCCTCTCGCTGATGGCGCTGATCATCGCCACCGGCTTCGTGGTCGACGACGCCATCGTCGTGCTCGAAAACATCCAGAGGCACATCGAGGACGGCAAGCCGCGGGTCGAAGCGGCCCTGCTCGGTGCCCGCGAGGTCGGCTTCACCGTAATCTCGATGAGCTTGTCGCTCATCGCGGTCTTTTTGCCGATCCTGCTGATGGGCGGCATCGTCGGCCGGCTGTTTCAGGAATTCGCGGTCACGCTCTCGCTGGCGATCCTAATCTCCCTCGTCGTCTCGCTGACGACGACACCGATGATGTGCGCCCGCTTCCTCAAACCCCATCACAATGGTTCCGCCGGCCCGGTGAAGCGGCCGAATATCGTGGCGCGAATCCTGGAGGGCGGCTTCGACGGCTTGCTGCGCGGCTACGAGCGCTCGCTGGGCTTCGCGCTGCGTCACCGCCGGCTGGTCCTGCTCAGCGTCTTCGCGGCGATGGGGCTGAACGTCTACCTCTACGTCATCGTGCCGAAGGGCTTCTTTCCGGAGCAGGATACCGGGCAGCTCATGGGCGGTATCCAGGCCGACCAGCGCATCTCGTTCCAGTCGATGTCGCAGAAGCTGAAGGCGGCGAGCGCCATCGTGCAAGCCGATCCGGCGGTGGAGAGCATCGTCGGCTTCACCGGCGGACGCGGCACCAACTCGGCGAACGTCTTCGTCGGCCTCAAGCCGCTCGGAACCCGCGATTCCATCGAGAAGGTGATGGCGCGGCTTCGGCCGAAGCTCGCACAGGTCGCGGGCGCCCGGCTCTTCCTATTTCCGCGCCAGGACCTGAAGATGGGCGGGCGTCAGAGCTTCGCCCAGTACCAGTACTCGCTCCAGGGGGATTCGGCGGACGAGCTCTACGCCTCGGCGCCGAAGCTCGTGCAGGAGCTTCAGAAGCAGACCGCTTTGTTCGCCGACGTCACCTCCGACCAGCAGGAGGGCGGGCTCGAGAGCCGTCTCGTCATCGATCGGCCGACGGCGTTCCGCTACGGCATCACGCCGGACAAGATCGACAACACCCTCTACGACGCCTTCGGCCAGCGTCAGGTCTCGACGATCTACAATCCGCTCAACCAGTACCATGTCGTGATGGAGATCGCGCCGCGTTACCTGCAGAGCCCTGAGACGTTGAAACTCATCTACGTCTCGACATCGGGCGGCAACGCCCGCGGTTCGGCGGTCACGAACGCGGTCGCGGGCACGGTCAGTGGTCCGACGGCTGCGGCGACCACGACATCCGGCACGTCCTCGCCGTCGATGTCGAGCAGCGGCACATCATCGACGACGACCGGCATGCCGGCCCCGGGCAGCGCCAGCACGACGGTCGCCCCTACTGCAGGCGTCGGCGCCACCAGCGCATCGACCGGCACGGACGCATCGACGATTGCCTCCGACTCCGCACGCAACGCCGCCTCGAACGCCATCGCCGCATCGAAGGGCGGCGCCTCGTCCAGCGCCCCCGTGTCGAGCGCCAAGGAAACGATGGTACCGCTCTCGGCCTTCGCGCGGTTCGAGACCGGAAACGCGCCGGTCCAGGTCGCGCACCAGGGCCTGTTCGTCTCGACTACCGTCTCGTTCAACCTCGCGCCTGGCAAGAGCCTGTCGGAGGCCACCGCCGCGATCGAGAAGGCGATGACCGACCTGCGCATGCCGGCAACCATCCACGGCGAGTTCTCGGGTGCTGCCAAAAACTACATGGCCTCGGCCTCGCGCCAGCCGCTGCTGATCCTTGGCGCACTGCTCGCCGTCTATGCCGTTCTCGGCATCCTCTACGAGAGCTACATCCACCCCATCACGATTCTTTCGACGCTGCCGTCCGCCGGGATCGGCGCCGTGCTGGCGCTCCTCGTGACGGGAACCGAATTCACGATCATCGCGCTGATCGCCGTCTTCCTGCTCATCGGCATCGTGAAGAAGAACGCCATCCTGATGATCGACTTCGCCCTCGATGCCGAGCGCACGCGCGGCGCCGCGCCGGCCGATGCGATCTACGAGGCCTGCCTCTTGCGCTTCCGGCCGATCATGATGACAACGGCGGCCGCGCTTCTTGGCGCCGCGCCGCTCGTCCTGGCGAACGGGGAGGGCGCGGAGCTCCGCCGACCGCTCGGCATCGCGATCATCGGCGGCCTCATCGTGAGCCAGATCCTGACCCTCTACACGACGCCCGTCGTCTATCTGTACCTCGACCGCCTCCGCCACTGGGCGAAGAACCGGCGCGGCCAACGCGCTGCCGGCGGTGCGGCAGCGTTCCCGGCCGAGTGATGGTCACTCGTGAGGCTAGAACGGGTGGGTTCGCACCCCCCTCTCCCCGCACGCGAGGAAAGGGTCGCGACGACCTCGTCGTCGGCGCGACAAGCCCGAAGGGCGAAGGTGAGGGGGCGGCTGCAGGATTGACCACTCCGGAAGCGCCCACTCACCTTCGGATGCCGCCTCGCTTTGCCGACGACAAGGCCGGCAAAGCCCTCTCCCAGCGTGCGGGGAGAGGGGATGCGCGGAAGCCTCGCAGCATCCTGACGTTCGGCATTGCCTGCGTGGTCTCGACGTCCCTCTCCGGCTGCCTCGTTGGGCCCGACTACTCGCGTCCGTCCGTGGAGACTCCGCTGGGGTTCAAGGAAGGCGGCATGCGAGAGGACAGCGTCGCCTGGGTCCAGAGCCGGAAAAATTGGCGGCCGGCGCAGCCGAACGACGGTGCCGTGCGCGGCGACTGGTGGACGGTGTTGCACGATCCGACCCTCGATCGCCTGATGCGCTCGGTCGATGTCGACAACCAGAACTTGCGCGCAACGGTGTCGAACTACGCTCAAGCCCGCGCCCTCGTCGCGCAGTCGCGGGCGGCGCTATTTCCCACAGTCATCGGGGCGCCGACGATCACGCGGGCGCGCACGGCCGGGGCCGAGCGCACGACCTACGCGCTGCAGGGCCAGGCGACCTGGGAGCCCGATCTGTTCGGGCGCATCCGGCGGCAACTGGAGAGCGACGTCGCCAGCGCGCAGGCCTCTGCGGCCGACCTCGGACTCGTGCGGCTCGGCATCCAGGCGGAACTCGCGACGACCTACCTACAGCTCCGCTACCAGGACTCGCTCAAGAAGGTCCTTCAGGAGAACGTCGAAGGCTACAAGCGCAGCCTCGGCATCGCCGAGAACCAATACAATGCCGGCGTCGCAGCTCGTTCCGACGTCATCACCGCGCAGACCCAGCTCCAGACCACGGAAGCGCAGGTCATCGCGACCGATCTCAACCGCGCCGTCTTCGAACATGCACTCGCGACGCTGATCGGCCGGCCGCCGTCCGAACTCGGGATCCCGGTCGGCCGGCTCGCCGACCGCCCACCCGCGGTTCCGGTCGGCATCCCCTCCCAGCTTCTCGAACGGCGCCCCGACATCGCGCAGGCCGAACGCCTCGTGCAGGCGCAGAGCGAGCAGATCGGCGTCGCGGTCGCAGCCTTCTTCCCCACGGTGACGCTCTCGGCCACCGGCGGCTTCGCCGGCCTGACCAGCAACGGCATCTTCTCGGCCACCAACGCCGCCTGGGCGCTGACCGCGGCCGGCACGCAGGTCCTGTTCGATGGCGGCGCCCGCAGCGCCGCCCTGCAATTGACCCGTGCAGGCTACGATGCCTCGGTCGCCACCTATCGCCAGACCGTGCTGACCGCGTTCGGCGAAGTCGAGAACGGTCTGTCAGGCATCCGTATCCTCGCCCGACAGCAGGCCAAGCAGGACGAGGCCGTCGTGTCCGCCCGGAAGGCCGTCGAGATCACCCTCAACGAGTACCGCGCCGGCACCCAGAATTTCACGACCGTGGTCACCGCCCAAGCGCTCCTCGTGAACAATGAGGTCACCGCCCTGCAGGTGAAGCTCAACCGCTTCACCACCGCAGTCGACCTGATCCGCGCCCTCGGCGGCGGCTGGGACGCCCGCTCCCTCCCCACCGGCGAGGAGCTGAAGGAGAGGGCGCTCGACCTGCCGATCGATCACGGCCAGTCGGTGTGGACCGAGGAGTGAGGCGGCGGGGAACGCGGCTACGGTTGACCCGTTGACCGACGGCTTTTGCGCCGCAGCAACGATCCGGAGGCCAGCCTTGGCCGAGCACGCCCCCCTGAAAGACACCTCCAAATCCGGCATCGCGCCGGCTCCGGCATGCACGCTGGTGATCTTCGGCGCCGGCGGAGATCTCACCAAGCGCCTGCTGATGCCGGCTCTCTACAACCTCTCCGGCGGAGGCCTGCTCTCGCGGGATTTCAAGATCATCGGCGTCGACCACAACGCCAACGACGACGCCGGCTGGCGCAAGGATCTCACCGACACGATGCAGTCCTTCACAAAGGACAAGACCGCCGAATTCCACGCCGACCACATCGACAAAACCAGCTGGGGCTTCATCGCCGAGCGGCTGCACTTCTTCCAGGGCGACTTCGAGAAAGACGAAAGCTATCAAGCGCTTGCGAAGAAGATCGACGGCAACGCGATCTTCTACTGCGCCGTCGCCGCCCGGTTCTTCGGACCGGTGGTCGACGGCCTCGGCCAGGCCGGCCTGCTCAAGCAGACGGACGACGCATTCCGCCGCGTGGTGATCGAAAAGCCGTTCGGCTCGGACTTGGCCTCTGCGAAAGCCCTCAACGCCCGGATCCTACGTCAAGCCGACGAGAGCCAGTTCTACCGGATCGACCATTTCCTCGGGAAGGAGACGGTCCAGTCGATCATGGCGATCCGCTTCGCCAACGGGCTGTTCGAGCCGCTGTGGCGGCGGGAACACGTCGACCACGTGCAGATCACGGCGGCTGAGACCGTCGGCGTGGAGATGCGCGGCTCGTTCTACGAGCCGACCGGGGCGCTCCGCGACATGGTGCCGAACCACATGTTCCAGTTGCTCTGCATGGTCGCGATGGAGCCGCCGAATTCCTTCGATGCCGAAGCCGTGCGGACCGAGAAAGCCAAGCTTGCGGAAGCCGTTAAGCCGATCCAGCCGGATCAGGCGGTGCGCGGCCAGTACGCAGCCGGAACGGAACACGGGAAGGATGTCGCCGGCTACCGTGACGAGCCGAATGTCGACGAGAAATCGAGCACCGAGACTTATGTCGCGCTCAAGCTCGAGATCGAGAACTGGCGCTGGGCGGGCGTGCCGTTCTATGTGCGCACTGGCAAGCGTATGTCCGGCCGCCTCACCGAGATCGCCGTCCATTTCAAGCCAGCACCCTACCGGCTGTTTCGCGATACACCGACGGACGACGTCGCGCCCAACGTCATGCGCATCCAGATCGACCCGGATGCCGGCGAGACTACCGAGATCAACGTCAAGGCACCGGGCCCGCAGATGCGCCTCGGCCGCGTCGAAACCTCGTTTCTCTACAAGGACTTCTTCGACGAGAAGCCGAATGTCGGCTACGAAACCCTGCTCTACGACTGCATGACGGGGGATGCGACGCTGTTTCAGCGTGCCGACAACATCGAGGCCGGCTGGGCCGCCGTTGAGCCGCTTCTGGAAGCCTGGAAATCCGCCCCGGTCGAAC
This sequence comes from Methylobacterium sp. WL9, assembly GCF_008040035.1. NCBI lineage: Bacteria > Pseudomonadati > Pseudomonadota > Alphaproteobacteria > Hyphomicrobiales > Methylobacteriaceae > Methylobacterium > Methylobacterium sp. WL9. The sequence continues at coordinate 2,484 of NZ_VRVE01000109.1, read as the reverse complement.
TCTACGCCGCTGGCAGCGATGGGCCGACGGCAGCCGACGAACTGCTCGCGCGCGATGGGCGCCGGTGGCTCCCGCTTCCGGTCGGAACGCGCGAGGAATCAAGCCGGTAGCCGCGATCTGCGGACCGCACGCATCGGATGTAGCTCGGCAAGATCGTCGTGGTGGAGGAGCAGCACGCCGGTGGTGGCCGCGAGCTTGCGGGCGGCGGGCGTGAAGCCGGCGTTGGAGACTACGGCGGCCATCGTGGCCGACCAGTGCCGGGCCGCCGCAGCGACCTCTTGAACGGCACCATTGCCGACCGGCTTAGCGTAGCGCTTGCACTGCACGACGAGGCGGGCACCGCCGCGCTCGGCGATGATGTCGGCGCCCTGGTCGCCGCTGGCCTGGGTCGGGCGGGCCTGCCAGCCGGCTCGGGTAAGCAGGTTTGCACAGTAGCGCTCGTAGGCGATACCGTCCTCAGGCATGTCGGTTTCGGCCGGCAGGCGGAATGCGGAGGCCGCGCGCTCGACGATGGCGACCATGTCGTCCCAGCGTGGTTCGGTGTAATCCGCGAAGCCGCGCGCCTCAATTTTGGGTAGAAGGCTTCGCTCGATGAAGTAATCGCGCTCACGCAGCCAGCCGTCCTCGACCATGTTGCCGTAGGCATCGACGAAGCGCTCCTGGCGGCGGCGTAGGGCGAGGATGCGCGCGTGGCGCTTGGCGATCCTGCGGACCAAGGCGCGGAATCTGCGTGGCCGATCAAGGCGATAGAGCACGATCGCCGCGAGCAGGCCAAGTGTGGCGAGAAGCGCGGGCCTGCCGTGGAACAGGGCGAAACCTCCACCGACGACGGAGGTCCAGAACAGATGGGAGACCGTCTTGGATCGACCGGACATGACCTGAGCGATGGCAGCCCGCGCAAAGGCGAGGATGCGCAACCGTCTCAGATCCCGATTTCGCCACCGCTAACGGGGAGCCTAGCAGAAAACGGGTGGCACGGCCCTAGGAGCGTCCCCTTCTCCGATTTCCTCCGACTTATCAGGGCCTTGAGAAGGAGGTAAGCAGCGCGTCCAGACTCCAAACAGCTGTGGATGGCGCCATTACTCCGCGGCGATCGCCCGCCGCTCCTTGCCGAGGCCCATCGCCTTGGCGAGCTGCGAGCGCTCGCTGGCGTAGCTTGGCGCCACCATTGGATAGTCGGACGGAAGGTTCCAGCGAGCGCGATACTCATCCGGCGTTAAATTGTACTTGCTGCGCAGATGCCGCTTCAGCGACTTGAACTGCTTTCCGTCTTCGAGACAGACGAGATAGTCCTGCGTGATCGACTTGCGGACCGACACGGCCGGTACGGGCCGCTCAGCCGGGAGGGCGGCCTGAGGCGCAGAGAGTTGCTGCAAAGTGGCATGGATTGCGGTGATGAGCCCAGGCAATTCGGCTGGCTGCAGCGAGTTGTTGGCGACGAAGGTCGAGACGATGTCGCGGGTCAACGCGACGTGATCCAGCAAAGTGTCCGTATCGCTCGTCATCGTCTCCGGTCCTTCCCATGGCGCGCATTGTCGTGGCGGGGCAGAGGCGATCCCGCTATCAGTATGATGCAGCGTTGATGAACGATCTCGACACAAAAATCCAGCAGTCCGATTGTGACCGATCGAATCAATTCGGCAACTTAAGGACAAAATGTTTAATAGTACACATATCATATCAGTCAGGCGGCGGCATCGCAGGCTGCGCGTAAGTCCGTGATCTTCCTATCGTTATTGGAGAATGCATCCAATGTTCACGGTCTGCTTCGGCGCATGAAAAATCGGGAGTCATGATCTGACGATATTTCATGAGAACCGCAATCTTCGAGGCGGGAAAGGGCCGCCCGTGCGAAATGCGCTCACGATGCCGTGAGATGGCGGGTGGGAGGGATGCCATCCGCAACTGTTGCCGGATCGGCCAAAACGTTGAAATCACGTGATGTTTCGAAGACGCGACGCAGGGCGACACATGGTGAGTGGGTCGTGGCCGAGAGGGTCTCGAAGCTGCGGGAGAGCATTGACGCGAGGTGTTCAATTCGCACGAAACGCTGGTACTGCTGCATGCTATACGGAGATAGGCATGGTGTTCGCCAGGATGCGTACCGGGACCACCACGCCATGCCGGCCATGATGCAGATCCGGGCAACACCATGAGCACCTACGGCTTCGCGGCGATGCTCGCGCCGCGAAGCGTGGCCATCGTCGGCGCCGGCGAGCGCGACGGATCGGTCGGCCGCGCGGTGATGGATTCGCTTCGGGCCGGCGGGTTCGCCGGGGCGATCCGGCCGGTCAATCGCAAATACGAGAAAATCGACGGCGAGCCCTGTTTCGCGAATCTCGCGGCCTTGCCGGAAACGCCGGACCTCGTCCTGATCGCCACGCCGCCGGAGACCGTGCCGGCTATCGTCGATGCAGCTGGGGCGTGTGGCGCGGCGGCGGCGGTGGTGCTGTCGGCGCATCTCGGCCGGGGCGAGGCGGAGCC
>NZ_VRVE01000108.1:0-12775 GCF_008040035.1 Methylobacterium sp. WL9 | reverse complement strand
CTTCGGCGGCGCTGCCGGCGCCATCGGCGGTGCGGCCACCGCCCCGCGCTGCCCCTACGGCACCTATCGCGACGCCTACGGCGACGTGTACTGCCGCTGACACCACCGACGCTAAACCGTTGTCGGAACTGGAGAAGGCCGGGGCATACGCTCCGGCCTTCTTCGTAGGGGGAGGAGCGGCCAGCCGGGCATTCGGCTTGCGCCCGGCCCGGCATTCGGCTTTAGCAACCGGCCCCGAACCGTGCCGTCCAGCGAATGCCCGTGCTCCATTCTCCCCGCCCCCGGCCCGCCGCCGTGCCGCACAGAAGCCCCGCCCGATGAGCCTCGGCATCTGGGGCAAGATCGGCGGCGCGGGCCTCGGCGCCCTCGTCGGCGGCCCGATCGGGGCACTCGCCGGCTCGGTCGCCGGGCATTTCCTGGTCGACCGCGAGGGCGCGCCCTTCGGCGCGACGCCGCGCGACGTGGTCTTCACCACCGGCCTCGTGGCGCTGGCCGCCAAGATGGCGAAATCCGACGGCGTGGTGACGCCGGCGGAGGTCGAGGCCTTCGGGCAGGTGGTCGAGGTCGAGCCGGGGGCGCGGGCCGGCGTCGAGCGCCTGTTCGACCTCGCTAAAGCGACGACCGACGGGTTCGAGGGCTACGCCGGACAGCTCGCCAGCACGTTTCACGACGAGCCGGCGCTGCTGGAGGACGTGCTCGACGGGCTGTTCCACATCGCCAAGGCGGACGGGGCGATCCACGAGAACGAGGAGCGCTACCTGCGCTCCGTGGCCCGCATCTTCGGCCTCGACGACGCCGCCTTCGCGCGCCTCGCCGCCCGCCACGTCCGGCTCGCCGACGACCCGTACCTGGTGCTCGGCCTCGACCGCGAGACCGACGACGCGGCGTTGAAGGCGCGGCAGCGGGCGCTCGTCATCGAAAACCACCCCGACCGCGCCATCGCCCGCGGCCTGCCACCGGAAGCGGTCGCGATCGCCACGCGCCGGCTCGCCGCGATCAACGCCGCCTGGGACCGGATCGCGGCGGAGCGGGGCCTGAAGTGAGTTTTTCGGCCGACAGCCCGCTCGTCGCGCGCGTCGCGCCCTCGCCGAACCACGGCGAACGGGCCGGCGGCCCGCCGGACATGCTGATCCTGCACTACACCGGCATGGCGACCGCCGAGGTCGCCCTGGAGCGGCTTTGCGACGCCGCGGCGCAGGTCTCGGCGCATTACTTCGTGTTCGAGGACGGCCGCATCGTGCAGCTGGTGCCGGAGCGCCGCCGCGCCTGGCATGCAGGCCTCGGCTGCTGGGGGCCTGAGCGCGACATCAACTCGCGCTCGATCGGCATCGAGATCGCCCATCCCGGCCATGTCGGCGGCCTGCCGCCCTATCCCGACGCGCAGATCGACGCGGTCGTTGCGCTCTCGCGCGACATCCTCGACCGCCATGCGATTCCCGCCGTGCGCGTCCTCGCCCATTCCGACGTGGCGCCGGAACGCAAGGAAGACCCCGGCGAGAATTTTCCGTGGGATCGCCTCGCGGCGGCCGGCATCGGCCATCGCGTCCCGCCGGCCCCGATCCGCGACGGCCGCTTCTTCGCACCGGGCGACAGCGGCGAGCCCATCGAAGCCCTGCAGGCGATGTTCGCGCTCTACGGCTACGATCAGCCGGTGACGGGCGTATTCGATGCCCGCACGCTGGCGGTGGTGACGGCCTTCCAGCGGCATTTCCGGCAAGCGCGGGTCGACGGCGTCGCCGATGCCTCGACGATCACCACCCTGCGGGACCTGATCGCAGCGCAGCCGGCGGGCTGAGCCTCCTCAGGCCCGGTGCGTCGCTTCTTTCGGCTCGCTCGCGACACCCCGCGTCCGCCACAGGCTGTAGACGACGCCCACCGTCAGCAGCGCCAGCGTCACCGCGAGCGATACCCAGGGCGGCAGGTCGACGAGGCCCAGCGTGTCCGCGATCACGATCTTCGCGCCGATGAAGATCAGGATGAAGGCGAGCGCCGTCTTGAGATAGGCGAAGCGGTCGACCATCGCCGCGAGCGCGAAATAGAGCGAGCGCAGGCCGAGGATGGCGAAGATGTTCGACGTGTAGACGATGAACGGGTTGGTGGTGATCGCGAAGATCGCCGGCACGCTGTCGACGGCGAAGATGACGTCGGCGATGTTGACGGCCGTCAACGCCAGTGCGAGCGGCGTCAGCCACAGGACGAGCTTGCCGGTCTTGGGATGAGGCTTGCGCGTGACGAAGCGCTGGCCGTCCGGCTCCTTGGTGATGCGCAGGTGCTTGCGCAGGAAGCGCAGCGAGGCGCTGTTCTCGATGTCTGTCTCGCTCTCCTCCTTGGAGAAGAGCATCTTGAGCCCAGCATAGATCAGGAAGGCGGCGAACAGCGACAGCACCCAATGCGCCTGCTCGACCAGCGCCGCGCCGAGCCCGATCATCAGACCGCGCAGCAGCACGGCGGCGAGGATGCCCCAGACGAGCACGCGGTGCTGGGCCGAGCGCGGCACGCCGAGCGCCGTCAGGATCACCGCGATCACGAAGACGTTGTCCATCGACAGCGAGTATTCGATGACCAATCCGGTCACGAACTCCTCGCCCGCCGTCCGGCCCATGTACCACCAGACCCATCCGCCGAAGGCGAGGCCGAGGACGAGATAGCAGGCGGTGAGGGTCAGGCTCTCCTTCACCCCGATCACGCGACCCTTGTCGCGGTGGAGCAGGCCGAGATCGAAGGCCATCAGGCTCAGGACAAGGACGTGGAAGCCGAGCCACATCCAGACCGGCTGGCCGAGCCATTGAGCGTACAGAAAATCCATCGTTGCGCGGAGCCCACTGCTTCACTGAAGAGAGCATCGGCTCCGACATCACGGAAGCCTGAGAAGGCGTCCCGCCAGAGGGGCCCGCAGCCGATGGCCGCGACGTAGCGAGCGAAGTTCGGCGAATCAAGGGCAGCGCCCCGCGGGAGGGAACGCCGAGCCATGGCTTGACAGCCACCCCCTTGCCGCGGCCTGCCGCTGCGATGGAACGAGACGAGAGCATCGCAGTGGTCGGCGGCGGTCCGACTGGGCTAGCGGCGGCCGAAGTGCTGGCCGAAGCGGGACACCGCGTGACGGTCTACGAGCGGATGCCGTCGGTCGGGCGTAAGCTGCTGATCGCCGGGCGGGGCGGGCTGAACCTCACGCATTCCGAGCCGCTGCCGGCCTTTCTCGACCGCTACCATCCGCAGCACGCTTCCCTGCGCTCCGCCGTCGAGTCTTTTCCGCCCGAGGCCTTGCGCGCCTGGTGCGAAAACCTCGGTCAGCCGACCTTCGTCGGATCGAGCGGCCGGGTGTTTCCGAAGAGCTTCAAGGCCTCACCGCTGCTGCGGGCCTGGCTCGTGCGGCTCGCCACGCTCGGCGTCGCGATCCGCACACGCCATCGTCTGACGGCTTGGGACGGAACAGCGTTGACCTTCGAGGCGCCCGAAGGCGCGGTCACGATTCGACCGCGCGCCTGCCTCCTCGCCCTCGGCGGCGCGAGTTGGCCACGGCTCGGTTCGGACGGGGCCTGGGTCGGGCTGCTCGAAGGCCGCGGCGTAGCGGTCGCACCCCTGAAGGCCGCCAATGTCGGATTCTCGGTGGCTTGGTCGGAGCACTTTTCGGGGCGCTTCGCCGGGGAGCCGGTCAAGCGCATCGGCCTGAGGCTCGGCGACCAGGAGGTGCGCGGCGAAGCGGTGATCACCGCCGAGGGCATCGAGGGTGGCGCGGTCTACGCGCTCTCGCGACACATCCGCGAGGCGATCAGCGCGGGCGACGGGGCGAAGCTCGTTCTCGACCTGCGCCCCGACCTCGACGCCGCAACCCTCGCCCGCCGTCTCGGCGATCCGAAGCCCGGCGCGTCTCTGGCGACGCGGCTGCGGAAGGCCGCCGGACTGAGCCCAGTCGCCGCCGGGCTTCTGCGCGAGGCGCACGGTCTGCAGCTGCCGGACGCTCCCGAAGCACTCGCGGCGATGATCAAGGCTGCGCCCCTTCGGTTCCTGGCGCCGAGACCGATCGCGCGCGCCATCTCGACGGCCGGCGGCGTCTCCTTCGACGGGCTCGACGGGCGCTTCATGCTGCAGGCGCATCCCGGAACCTTCGTGGCCGGCGAGATGCTCGACTGGGAGGCGCCGACCGGCGGCTATCTCCTCCAGGCGGCCTTCGCCGGCGGGCGCGCCGCCGCGACCGGGATGATCGGCTGGCTGCGCGAGACCGGCGGCTGAACCGGCATCAGGGCTTGGTGCAAAACGCCGCCATGCCCTCGCCGCCCGCCGGGCAGGCGGCAGTGGCAGAACCGCCAGTGCCCGCTCGGTAGGTCGGGCTGCCCCTGCCGAGACAATAGGCCGAGACCAGCACCTCGCCGCTGTCGCAAGCGAGCTCGCAGCCCGTCTCGGGGCAGGCGCCGGACCGCAGTGCACGAAGGGACGCGGCCGGGGGGTCGGCCGTACCCTGCGCGCCTGTCTCACCTTTGGGACCGGCGTCACCTTTGGAACCGGGATCCCCCTTGGGACCGGGATCGCCTTTCACACCCGACGCACCGGCTAGCCCCGGCGCTCCTTCGGCGCCCTGTGGGCCGGGCGGCCCCTGAATCCCGGCCATGCCTTGCGGCCCGGTCGGCCCCGGCTCGCCCTTCGAGCCCGCCTCGCCCTCAGGGGCGCAATTGGCGATGACCGCCTCGCGCTCGTCCTCTTCGACCTTCAGCGCCGCGACGCATGTCCGCGGGCGATAGGGCAGCTTGAAGACGAAGCGGCCGCGGCTGTCGGCGGCCGCAGAGATCTCGTCGTCGAGCACGACGACGAGGCCGCCCTTGCGAACGCTTCCGGAGATGCGCAGGTCCCCCGCCTCGATGCGGGCGTCATAGACCATGATCGGCTGCGCCGGCTGCTGCGGCCGGCGAGCGCGAGATTTCGGAGGCGACGCGGCCGGCTGGGCCTGGAGCGCCTGTGCCGACGGCTGCTGAGCGAGGGCGGGAGATCCCGCCAGGAGCACCAGCGCCAGGGCTGCAACCACGCGGTCGATCATGGCATCGAATCCCTCACCCCAATGGGACCGCACCTGCGGCTCGGCTCGCGCCCGGGTCAAGCCTGCAGCGCGGGGTCGGGAGCCCGACGAAACGGCCTCGACTTCGGGCTGGGCCTGCGTAAAGAGTGCGGGCATGATCCGCACTGCCCTCGCCTGCCTCCTTCTCCTGTCGACCGTCGCCCGGGCCGACGAATGCGACGCCCTCGTCGGGCAGATCGCCCAGGCGACCGGCGCCAAGAAGGTCGGGCGGCGGGTCGGACCGAGCGTCGACGTGAAGGCCGCCAGCGGGCTCAAGATCGACATAACCTGCCGGGCCGAGCCGATCGTCCAGGTCGCCTCCTCCGAGCCGAGCCCGTCTGCCGCCTATTATCGCGATCTGTCGATCGCCGGTGGTCTCGCGATCGGCGTGCCGCCGGCCACCGTCGAGGCCGCCCTGGTGCGCGCCTACGAGACGGCGCTCCGCGAGCGGCGCAAATCCTTCATCCAGCAGAGCGGCTGGTCGGCGAGTTGCTACGCCGATCCGGGCTCGTCGTCGCTGCGCACGCTCTGCTCCGTCGGCCGCATCCCGCCGGGCTGACCTTTCGCGAGACTTGAACGCGGCGGAGAACCGCGCCAAGCCGGTCGGCGGGACCTGAAACGCCGGCGACACGCCCATGGCCAATCACCTCTTCGACCTCGTGCGGGCGCATTTGCCGCCGGAGCCGGCCCAAAAGACCGTCATCGCGACGCCCGACGGCACCCGCCACAGCTATGCCGACCTGATCGCGCGCTCGGCCGCCTATGCCTCGGCACTCGTCGCGCGGGGCGTGCGTCCCGGCGACCGGGTGGCGGCGCAGGTCGAGAAGAGCCCGGAGGTCGTTTTTCTGTTTCTCGGTGCCGTGCGGGCGGGGGCAGTCTTCCTGCCGCTGAACACCGCCTATACCGAGCGCGAGATCGCCTACTTCCTCGGCGACGCCGAGCCCACGGTCTTCATCTGCGATCCCGGCCGCGCCGACACCCTCGGCCTGGTCGCGCGCGAGGCAGGCGTCGCGAAGCTGCTCACCCTCGGCGCCGACGGCCGCGGCAGCCTGAGCGAGGCGGCCGATGCGGCCGCAACCGACTTCGCCGACGTGGCGCGCAAGGCCGACGACCTCGCCGCGATCCTCTACACCTCCGGCACCACGGGGCGCTCCAAGGGCGCGATGCTGAGCCACGCCAACCTGGCCTCGAACGCCCTGACACTGGCCGAGGTCTGGCACTTCACCGCCGACGACGTGCTGATCCACGCGCTGCCGGTGTTTCACACCCACGGCCTCTTCGTGGCGACCAACGTCGCGCTCGTCGCCGGTGCGACGATGCTCTGGCTGCCGAAACTCGATGCGAAGCAGATCCTGTCGGTGATGCCGCGGGCGACCGCGATGATGGGCGTGCCGACCTTCTACACGCGCCTCCTCAAGGAGCCCGGCCTGACGCGGGAGGCGACCCGGCACATGCGCCTGTTCGTCTCGGGCTCGGCACCGCTACTCGCCGAGACGCATCGCGACTGGGCCACGCGCACGGGCCACGCGATCCTCGAGCGCTACGGCATGACCGAGACGAATATGAACACCTCGAACCCCTACGATGGCGAGCGCATCGCCGGCACCGTGGGCTTCCCGCTGCCGGACGTGGCCTTGCGCGTGGTCGATCCCGAAACCGGCACACCGCTACCGTGCGGCGAGGTCGGCATGATCGAGGTGAAGGGCCCGAACGTCTTCAAGGGCTACTGGCGCATGCCCGAGAAGACGATGGCCGAGTTCAGGGCCGACGGTTTCTTCATCACCGGCGATCTCGGCAAGGTCGACGCCCGCGGCTACGTCCACATCGTCGGGCGCGGCAAGGACCTGATCATCACCGGCGGCTACAACGTCTACCCGAAGGAGATCGAGTCCGAGATCGATGCGCTGCCGGGCGTGGTCGAGTCCGCGGTGATCGGCCTGCCCCATGCCGATTTCGGCGAGGGCGTCACCGCCATCGTCGTCGCCGGCCCGGAGGCGCGCGACGAGCGCGCGATCCTTCAGGCCCTCGAAGGCCGTCTCGCCCGCTTCAAGCAGCCCAAGCGCGTCCTCTTCGCCGACGACCTGCCGCGCAACGCCATGGGCAAGGTGCAGAAGAACGTTTTGCGGGATAGCCACGCGGCGTTGTACGCGGACGCCGAACCGGCGTGACACGGCCTTTTGCCGGTCGACGCGACCGGCCGCCGTGGACCGACACGTCCGTTCGGCAAACCGGACATTCGGGACGGACGTCCCGCCTGTCCCGGGCCGTCCCACGGACCGGAACGCCATCGAACGGTTCCGCTTCGGCTCGCGCGCGCCAAGGCCGTCGCGAAAGGGTTGACGGCGTGACGCTTGTCTGCTATTATTCCTATGCACTAAGAATTTAGTCGTACCGCTATGGTTCGCTGCGCCATGCGTCATGTTTCAGTTCGAAATGGGCTCGCTCGACAGGCTGCTTTCGATCCCATCGAGGATACAGAAGACCACCCTGACCTCTCGAAAGCGGCCATTCGTCGGCTCTCTGGTAATCTCGGCTTGGGGTGAAAAGCGGGCCTCAATGGCGTCGACATAAGCAGACGTCTGTCTCCGACCTGACCCAGTCGTACACGGGTGGCCGCGCGGCTCCCGAAAGCGAAAATATGCTTTGCCATTGATCCAGCTGTGGACTTCGAAAAGTTGATCTATGCCGCACTCGCTGGGCCGGTGATCGTCGTGGCGGTCGCAACCCTCATTGCACTGCTGATGTCTCAAGCTTCCTCGATGCGGTGATACCGATGGCTCTAATCCACGTTTGTAATCGGTGAGCCGGCAGACGATCACTATTGATATCGAATAACCGGACCGCGTTTGATCGCCGACCTAGTTCAGTCAGCGCCCGACACGCCGCGCAGCAGATTCTATCCATCGCTCGACCGGCCCACCCTTCTTCCAAGTTTTCCTAAGCTCTTGATCAAGTTTCCTCCGAATGGCATCACGCTTTTGTACGGTCACGCCGCCCTCCTGATGATTTTTCATCATGCCTTCAACGGTCCGCGGATCAGGATATCGGCGATCGAGGCGGCGGAGCAGAGCGGTTCCCGCTTTCGCAACGTCTTCCTCAAGGTCGCCAAGTTGGTCACCACCAGCCGATACTTCCGCAGCACGGAAGAAACCAATGAACCGCTTAACTCAGTCGTGTGTAGCCATCTCACTCTCATCCAATATAGGAATTCTTGTCGGAGCTTCGCTTTCTAAATGCATTAAGTTTTGATCCCTAAATGGATCATTGATGTGACGCTTACTGAGCTGGAAGAATCTGCTGTGGGATGATCAGGTTAAATTGATTTCCTTCAAGCGGCGGCCGAATCGCGTTTGTGGCTGGCGCAGAGCGTGAGACTGCTGGCGGCACAATGATTGTCTGGGGCTTGCTCTGTGCCCGCGGTCGCGGCTCTCTTTTGGGTTTTTCCTCAGACGACTGTTCGTCGGAATTTGGTCTAATCTCTTCGGGATTTGTTATTTTGACTTGAACAGGTGGCGGCGGCTCTCCCGATGAGAACACTTCGGCCGGCGGTATAATCGGAAGCGTGAAGAATACGAGATCGCTCAAGACGCCTGCGGCGTAATCTCTGCGCGTCATATAAAGCGTATGGTTGTTGTACCTACCGAGATTAACGAATTCGTCCTTCTGCGCGCCGGGGCCAACCATTGCCACCGGATCATCCCAAAACAGCCACTTCCTGCGAATCTTCTGGTTGGGATAAAGTCTTGGCTTGGATCTCAGAAATACATTCTGTTCATATGCACAAAGAACGCAATGAGGCTGCTGATAAAAGAATGGATCTTTATGGAAGCGGTCTGTAATGAATACGCGCTGTGGGAAATAGTTTTTTTCATCCAAAACGTCATATCCCATAACATATCTATATATAGATTGGTGATTCCTAAGAATGATTGCGTCGTTAACTGGAGCTATATTATAATTTTGCTGAAATCCAAAGCTCGCGCCTAAACTTGCACCGGATCCACCGATAGTGTTTGCTACCTGACGCGTCGGACCCGTAGAACCTAAGCCGAGCGTCCGACCGATCATCGGCGTGAAAGGGAATGTCACCGATGGGTTCACAGAACCCGACGTCTGGACCGTACCCGCGGAAACGATAATTTGGTTAGGTAAAGCATGCGGATTGTCTATAAATTTGCTTAGATTATTAAGAACTTGGTCCGTATAAACAGTGTCAACATTCGCTGATATATCAGAAGTATTATCATTCAATTGTGAACTGACGCAGCCTGTTAACAGCGATGCCGTCAACAACGCAAAAATAGCGTGGCGCATCATCACATCCTACCCAGCAAGGATTTTGGTCGCAGCAATGATTTATTTACTAGCAATTTTTCCTCTTCCTGAATGTTGTTTTGATACAACATTACATAATCGCAAATTGAAATTGAGTGCGTCGATTGGCTTGAGAAGCCAGTTCAACCATCGTCAGATGGTCGCTGCCGTTGCGCTGCTCGTGACCAGAACGGAGTAGCCGTTTAGCGGACGTTTCGAGGGTCCGCAGAGGGTCGTAAGCCGGAGCGGAGAAATCGTCCGCTTCCATGCATTGCCGCCCCTAAGCGGACCGGAAAAATGCGCACAACCGGGTCGTTTGCCTCGATGTCCAACCGAGACACGCCGAGCCCGGCGCCGGCGCAGAACATCGCCGTCCGGCCTTGGCCCAATCCTCTCGCGTCCCGGCGGACAAGCACACCTCAATCGTGCGTCATCATCTCCCGGGCCAACTCCGATGTCGTCAACGGTGCCACCACGCGCTCGGCCGAGGATGGACCGGCAACGCTCCGGTCGATGAAAGCAGTCCGGCTGTCGATGGCAGCGGCGAAGACGGTCAAGGCGACAAACCCGGCGGCGGCGGCGAGTTGCCAGTCGCGCGCCGGCCGATGAGCCTGCAAAGACATCGTGCGCATGGCAAAAAATCCTTTTCGTTCAGTCATTCTCTACTGCGAGAGACTATGGGAAGCTGAACCGCGCGCAATTCGAGCCTCGTTTACCGAGCCTTCGCGGATGGCGAAGGCGGCGGCGGCCGAGATCGCGGCGCGCTTCCCTCGAGCGTCGTCCTGTGCACAAGGAACAGCCAAGCCTAATCGCCGGTTGAACCCGGTCGCTCGAACCCTGGCGTCCCGATCCCATCATGCCGTCGCCGTCACTTCCCCCGCCCGACCGCACCGGCGAGGCGACCTCCGTCCTGTGGACGCTGGCGCTCGGCGCAGCTCTGATCGCCGTGGCGGCGAGCCCGAGACGGTTGCAGGTGCAGAGCGACTCCGACGTCCGGCCGGAGCGGCGTGAAAAGAACGGTGGCGCGCATTCGCATGAGGGGCGGACCGCGCGTTGGGTCGCGGCGACGCAGACGGATCGCGGGCGAGGCGCCAAGGACCCGACCGAAATTCCCGCCTCCGGCTGGAAGGACATCGCCTTCCGGGTGTTTCAAGAGTTCAACAAGGACCGCGTGCTCTCGGTCGCCGCCGGGGTCACGTTCTACACGCTGCTGTCGCTGTTCCCGGCCATCGCCGCGCTCGTCACCTGCTACGGCTTGGTCTCCGATGCGAACACCATCAACGAGCATCTCGCGGCGATGCAGGGCGTGCTGCCGGACAGCGCCATCGAGATCGTCGGAGGACAGGTGAAGCGCATCGCGGCCAAGGGCGGCGGCACCCTGGGGCTGACCTTCTTCACCAGCCTGCTGCTCTCGGTGTGGAGCGCGAACGCCGCCATGAAGGCGATGTTCGATGCGCTGAACGTGGTCTACGAGGAGGAGGAGAAACGCAACATCTTCTGGCTGAACCTGCGCTCGCTGACCTTCACCATCGGCGCGCTGATGTTCGTGATCGTCGCCCTCTCCGCGATCGTCGTCCTGCCGCTGGTGTTCAACTTCTTCGGCCTGGGCGACGGCGCCTGGGCGATCGCGGCCCTGCGCTGGCCGGCGCTCCTCGTCGTCATCCTCGGCGCGCTCACCGTGCTGTATCGCTACGGCCCGAGCCGCGAGCCGGCGCGCTGGCGCTGGGTCGGCCTCGGTGGGGCGGTGGCCGGCCTGCTCTGGATCGTCGCCTCGATCCTGTTCTCCTGGTACGTCGCGAGCTTCGGTTCCTACAACGAGACCTACGGGTCGCTGGGCGCCGTCATCGCCTTCATGACCTGGATCTGGATCTCGGCGACGATCGTGTTGCTCGGCGGCGAGATCAACGCGGAGATCGAGCACCAGACCGGGCACGATTCCACGACGGGCCGCGAGCGCGCGATGGGCGAGCGGGAGGCCCGCATGGCAGACACCGTCGGTGCGGCAGCCTGAAGCGGCCCTCGTTCGATCGGCCCAGCGACCCCATATCCCGACAACGCAAACATGGGAGGAACGGCATGCCCGAATCCGATACGATCAGCCCGCCGGAGGCACGCAGCGACGCGGAATGGCGCAAGGCCCTCAGCCCCGAACAGTACCGCGTGCTGCGCGAGCACGGGACCGAGCGCGCCGGGACGAGTTGTCTGAACGCGGAGAAGCGGGCCGGCACCTTCACCTGCGTCGGCTGCGGCGCGCCGCTCTTCGAGACCGGCACCAAGTACGAATCCGGCAGCGGCTGGCCGAGCTTCTTCGCGCCCCTCGAAGGTGCCGTCGACACGACGGTCGACCGCAGCCACGGGATGGCGCGTACCGAGGTCCATTGCGCGCGCTGCCAGGGTCATCTCGGACACGTCTTCGATGACGGGCCTGCACCGACCGGACTGCGCTACTGCATGAACGGAGTGTCCCTGCACTTCGAGCCGGCGGATTGATCCGGCCGGGGCTCGAACGGCCGTTCCATGGGGACGGCAGGGTTAATGCCTCGCCAACAAAGAGTGAACCGTCTTGATTTCGACGGCGTTTCGCTTAGCGGTGAAGGGCATAGAGACGCCGAGCGGTTTCACGTCCCGGGTTCGCGACGACGGCACGATGCCGGCGGTGCGGTCGCGGCAAACGGATCCAAGCCTGTTCGCCCGCCGCGAAAGCGACGGTCGACCGGGATCGTGATGTCGAACCGCTCGACGTCGAACCCCGCGGGGAGGTTGAGCGTATGAGTATCGTCCGGCGTTATCTGGTTGCCCCGTCGCTCGTGCGACTGATCCGAAAAGAGCGCGGCGGCGCCCGGATCACCGAGGGTTATTTCGCTCCGCAGGCTGGCCGGACGTCCTACGTCCGGATCGACGGGCAGGATTGCCACCTCGTGCTCGTCACGACGGACGGCGAGGGCCGGGCGAAGGAGGAACGTACCGAGGTCCCGCGCGCCCATGGCGACGCGCTGCTCGACGTCTGCTCCGGCAAGGCCGCCTACGAGCGGACCACCATTCCGTTGGGCGGTCGCGACGTGCAGATCGACCGCTACGTCACACCGCCCGGCCTCGATATCGCCAGCGTCACCTTCGACGACGAAGCCGGTGCGAAGGCTTTCCTCGCCCCGGCCTGGTTCAGTACCGACGTCTCGACCGAGGCGGGCTACGACCGCCACGCCGTCGCGATCAAGGGCGTGCCGGCCTCGCCGGAAATCGGGCTGAACAACGCGGCTCTCAACGCCGTGCTCGACCTGATCGAGCCGCGCTTCGGCTTCGGCAACACCGTGCGTCGGCCGCCCGTCACCGAAGCGCCGGCAATCGCTCCGGCCCCCGCTCCCGCTCCGAGCGCGCCGGCGCCCGCACCTGTGGCGGAGGCTCCTCCTCCGGCGC
>NZ_VRVE01000107.1:0-13008 GCF_008040035.1 Methylobacterium sp. WL9 | reverse complement strand
CCTACAGCCAGCTGCTGAACGACGCCGATTCCGGAAAGATCCAGTCGGTGGTGATCGCGGGCCAGGACGTCAGCGGCTCCTATGTCGGCGGCGGCAATTTCTCGACCTACGCCCCGAACGACCCGCACCTCGTCAGCTGGCTGCCGATCCTCGTCTTCATCGGTGCCTGGATCTTCCTCATCTTACATATGCAGTGTGGTGCGGGACGGGCGACTGCTTTGTATTCGCCGGCAGCTTCCGGCCGGAGACCGTGATCGACGGTGGCGACCGCGAGGGCGATGCCGCCGCCGGCTGCGGCCGCCGCATGCAGCAGCGCCGTCGAATCGGGACCGCCTGATACCGCGAGCAGGACGCCACCTGCTGCAGCTGGATCGGGGATCAGGTAGGGGACGAGGGCGCGGGCGAGCCTGTCGCCGCCGCCATCGTCCGAAGAGGTCACGCGGCGCAGCGCGCGCGCTTCTGCTCGCGCTCCACGCCCTGGCGGACGGTGGCCGTGGCGCTCGGATACTTGCGCTCGATCTCGGCCAGCGTCGCGCAGGCCTGGGCTTTGGCGCCGAGGGCATTGAGCGAGGTGCCGAGTTTCAGCATCGCCTCCGGGGCCACGGCCGATCCGGCGAAGTCGGTGGAGACCTTCAGGAACTGCTCGGCAGCCTCGCGCGAGCGGTTGCGCTGCAGGTAGCTCTCGCCAAGCCAGTACGTCGCCTTCGGCACCAGCTTGTCGCGCGGATGCGACTGGATGAACTGGCGCAGGCTCATCTCGGCCTGCTCGTATTGGCGGCCCTGCACCAGCGCGTAGGCCGCTTCGAAATCACCCTTGGCGTCGCCGCTGCCGGTGGCGGCGATGCTGGTCGAGGGCTGCGGCTCGATGGCGCCCGTGGTCGGGACGGCAGGCGGCGGCGACAGATCGACCGGCGCGCCGGGGCCGGCATCCGGGTCCTCGTCGGCGCCTTCGTAATCGACCGGGGCCGGAAGCTGACGCGGGGCCACGGCCTCGCGGGTCACCGGCGACGGCAATGCAACGGGCGGCGGGCTTGCGAGCGGGGCCGAGGGGGCGGCCATGCCGATCTGACGCGGAGCGCCCGGCGCACTCGGATTGTGCTCGGGGTCGAAGGCGTCGCCGCGCTTGCCGGGGCGGCCCTCGCCAGGGTTCGTGCCCGAGGTACCGGGCGCGGCGCTCGGCGCACGCTTCGGCGCCCCTCCCCCACCCTTGCCCTCCTGCAGGCGGAACTCGACGTCCTCCTGGAATTTTCGGAGTTGCTCCTTGAGCTGGCGGTTCTCGTACTGCAGCGTTTCGATCTGGCCCGAGAGATTGCGCGTGACGTTCTCGACGCGGTTCAGGCGCACGACCACATCCGCCGCGTCCTGCGCACGGGCCGGAAGCCCCGCTGAGACGAGGCCGATCGCGACGGAGGAGACGAGAAGCAGGCGACGGAGCATGGCGTGGGGCACCGGTCGATGAGCGTGTGCGCGGGATCGCGGATCGCCCGCGCGCCGTAACAGAAGCCCCGTCATGCGGCAAAACGCGGGCCGCAGGATTCTGGCTCTGGGATTTAGCCTACGACACTGCGGCTTCCAGGTGCAGGTGCAATCCATCAAGCCTGATCGCCGTCATTCCGGGGCGCCGAAGGCGAACCCGGAACCCATGACTGGGCTCGACGCCCCGCTACAGCGGCGCATCTCAGGCGGGTTCCGGGTTCCGCTTCGCGGCCCCGGAATGACAGAGGCAGTCTCAGGAGCCGGCGCGGCCGCCATCGAGGACGCTCACGGAGCGGCGGTTCTGCGACCAGCACGAGATGTCGTTGCAGACCGCCACCGGGCGCTCCTTGCCGTAGGACACGGTGCGCATGCGGTTGGCGCCGATGCCGCGCGAGGCGAGGTAGTCGTTGACCGTCTGCGCGCGGCGGGCGCCCAGAGAATAATTGTATTCGCGGGTGCCGCGCTCGTCGGCATGGCCCTCGATCAGGAATGTGTAGCGCGGGTAGCGCTGCAGCCAGGAGGCCTGCTTGTCGAGGGTGGCGGTGGCGGTGGGCGTCAGGTCCGTCGAGTCGGATTCGAAGAAGACGCGATCGCCGACATTCACCACGAAGTCCTGGGCACTGCCGGGCGTGGCCGCGCCGGCGCCGAAGGCTGAGGCGTCCGCGAGGTCCTTATCGTTGGAGCAGGCTGCGACGCTCAGCGCCGCGCAGAGCGCGACGGCAAGCGGCAAGGCACGGAAGCGTGCGGGTCTCGACATGGTCTCGTCTCCTCGCGCGCTCGGAGCCAGTGCCGGCCGCGCCAAAAATGCTTCGTCCCGACCGTTTTAGGCCCATGCGGTTAAGCGAAGGTTCGATCAACCTTGACGAGAGCTTTCCGTGTGCCGGTTCGGGGCCGAATGCGGTGTGCAGCCGCACCCGCCATCCCGATCCGAACACGTCGCCGGTCCATCTGAACCGCTTCGTGGTCTTCGCGCGACATTGCGGCGGGCCGGCGGCGCACACGGTCTCCGAAGAGTGTCGGCGACCCGTGCCGCGGCCTGCTGTTGCGTCGCAACAACAGACGTCGATCAAGCGCTGCCGGCGCGCAGTTTCGCGATCACCGGCCGTGCCCGCGCGGCTTCCGCCTGCGCGTCCTGCAGCGGCCCGGCGAGGTCGCCGCCGTCGAGGCAGGCGCGTTCCAGCGCCATGCATGCGCGCGACAGGCTCGCGAAGCCGAGGGTGCCGCTGACCGAGACGAGGGCGTGGGCGTTGGCGCCGAGGCCGACGGCGTCCTCCGTCGTCCTCTCCAGGCGCAGCACGATCTCGTCATCGAGCCCACCGAGCAGGTACGCGAGCCGCTCCTGTCCGAACACGTCCGCGAGATCGGCCAGCGTCTCGGGATCGCAGACCGTCGTATCCGCGCCGTCCGATTGCCGGCCCGCCTCGTTCATCATCCGCTCCGCCTTCTTGGAATCGCTACGCTATTCGCCGGGCGTTAATCGAACATTAACCATTCCGAAGCCGTCATGCGACTTCCTGAAGCCGGGTCTGAATCGATGGCTGCCGCGCCGAGCGTCCTCATCGTCGAGGACAATTATCTCCTGCTCGATATGCTTACGAGCCTGTGCGAGCAGCAGGGAATCATCGTGCTCGCCGCGTCGAGCGGCGAAGCGGCGCTGACCATGCTGCGCCAGCGCGCCGACGAGATCGACTGGCTGTTCACCGACATCAGCCTGCCCGGCCTCATAGACGGCTGGGAGGTCGCGAGCGCCTATCGCGAGCGCCATCCGCGCCGACCAGTGATCTACGCCTCGACGGTCGCGCAGATCGAGCGGCGCACGGTTTCGGGCAGCATCTTCGTGCACAAGCCTTTCCAGGTCCGCGAGATCATCTCGCTCGCCCGCATGATGGCCAGCGCCGTTGGCCAGGACGATCTGCTACGCGCCGCCGGCTGAGGCGAACAGCGCGCGGATTCCGGGGTCGGCGCGCCATGCCGCGATGCGAGCGCAGACCAGCCGCTCCCGCGGCAGCCGCGCATAGACCGCGAAGCTCTCCGAGACGAAGCCCGGCAGGTCGAGCATTCTCGGCGGCCGGCCCCGGACAGGCCTCGCCCGGAACAGGGTCTGCGCCGGCACGCCGTAACGCTCCGCGATGGCCGGGTAGACCGGCCACATCGCCTCGTCGACCAACGTGTCGGGCAGGTAATCCTCGACCCTCAGATCGAGCGGCTTCAGGCCAGCCTCGGTGGCAAGGCGCCGCGCGATGTCGCCGAGCACCGGAAGCCTGGGGTGGTGGGCGTCGTGCATGAAGCAGCCGCGCCGCGACCAGCGGGCGAATTCCGGCTCCAGCCCGAACTGCATCTCGCGCGCCGCGGCGAGCAGGTGGGCAGCCCCCTCCTCCCAGGCCCGGCCGTAGCCGAGCCGCTCGAACACGGCGTCGGTGTAGAGCCCGAGCGTCGCCGTGACGCCGAGCCCTTCCAGGAAACCGCAGAGCGCAATCGCCGAATGCGAGGGACCGAGAGGCCCATGCACCAGCGTCGACAGCCGGAGGCTCGCCACGTCTCCGACATAGACCAGGTCGGGGTGGAAGGCCGGGAAGACGATCGTCGGAAAAAGCCGCAGATGCGGCACGCGCGTCTGCAAGGCGAGCACGTTGCCGCCGGGCAGGAAGCCGCCGGGGAAGAAGTGCGAGAAGACGTGGTCAGCACCGCGAAGATGGCGCACGAGGCCGTCGAGGTCGCGGAACTGCCGCGCCAGGCGGCCGATGGCATGCGTCTCGACCCGCGCGTCGGGCAGCAGCAGGCGCAGCACCTGCGCCGTGCCGACGGCCTGGCAATTGCCGATGACGGCGATCCGCGGCCCGCTGCGCTGCGGCACATGCGAGCGGGAGCGCCACGGTGTCGCCCAGGATGGGATCGAGAAGGTCAGGGCGGTCGACGCGCCGAGCTGGTCCGGGTCCGGGCTGCGGCGTGACTGGGCCTGCTGCCGTTGCGGATGAGGAGACGGGTCGATCGTGGCGACGAACCCCTACAGCGATCTACCGGCCGAGCGATTCTGGCGCAAGGCCGTGGTCAACCTGCCGCCCTTCGCGGTCGATCCGCGACCGAAGGCGGCGTTCTCGATCGGTCCGAACGATCGCGTCGCCACCGGCGGCTCCTGCTTCGCCCAGCGCGTCGCCGAGGCCCTGCGCGAGGCCGGCTTCAACTATTACGTCACCGAGACCGCGCCCGAGGGCACGCCCCGCGCCGAGGCCGAGGCCCGCCAGTTCGGCACCTTCTCGGCGCGGTACGGCAACCTCTATTACACGCGCCAGTTCGTGCAGCTCTTCGACCGGGCGTATGGCCGGTTCGAGCCCGAGCTGAAATCCTGGCAGCGCGAGGACGGGCGCTTCGTCGACCCATTCCGCCCGACCATCGAGCCGGCGGGTTTTTCCAGCGAAGCTGAGGTGATCGCCGCGCGCGAGACCCATTTCGCGCAGGTGCGCCACCTGTTCGAGACCCTCGACGTGTTCGTGCTGACGCTCGGCCTCACCGAGGGCTGGCGCTGGAAGGCCGACGGGGCGGCGCTGCCGCTGGCTCCTGGCGTCGCCGGGGGCAGCTTCGACCCCGAACTCTACATCTGCGTCAACGCCGGTGCGGCCGAGGTGCTCGGCGACCTGCGCGGCTTCCTCGAGCGGCTGCGCAGCGTCAATCCTGGCGCCAGGGTGATCTTCACGGTCTCGCCGGTGCCGATGATCGCCACCTACATGGACCGCCACGTGATGGAGTCGAACAGCTACTCGAAATCCGTGCTGCGGGTCGCGGCGGGCGAGGCCTGCGACGGCTCGGACCCGAACGCGGTCTACTTCCCGGCCTACGACGTCGTCACCAGCAACGTGAATGCCGGGCGCTACTACAACGACGATCAGCGCACCATCAACGATGCCGGCGTGCGCCACGTGATGCGCTCGTTTCTCGCCACTTTCGCACCCGACCGCGCCGGAGCGCTGGCCCGTCCGGCGGCCTATGCGACAAAGGCCGAGTTCGTCGGGGTCTCGGGCGTGATCTGCGACGAGGAGGAGATCGAGCGCAGCGTGGCGTGAGCGTCCATGCCTGCGGTCCGATCGAACCTCAGGAGAGCTGCCTCAACTGCTCATACACATCGAATAAGTCCTTCAGCTCGGCGTCCGAAGGACGTTCATCGCTGCCCGATGCGGTGGCGAAGCGGTCCCTTCCGGCGATCGCTTCGAGGCAGCGATCGAGCAACGCGGACGGTAGGACGCCTCGGAATCCGAGGTCGAGAAACACGCTCTTGTCCGTCTTGTCCTTGACCTTGATCCTGTGGCTCGCGGCAATCTCGCGAGCGGCTTCGACGAGTGCCTGGGCGAGATACACGTAGGCGAGGTCGGTCAGCCCGGCCTGCGTCGCAGCGTTGACTTTCGCGAGCAGCCGCTCGTGTTCCGCCGCTATGTCGCCGACGGGCGTGCCGTCCCGATCGTCGACGACGACAAGTTCGAATCTCCAGCCGGATCGACCCGATACGCGTGCCGCCAATCCGACGAGATCGTTTGAGCCTTCGAGGGCGGCGCGCTGCTTCACCTCGATCACGACGTTGTCGAATGGGCTGCGCGCGATGATGTCGGGCGTCAGATCGTGCATGAAATCCGGCAACAGACCGGCATCCGGCCGCTCTTGGACCTCGTAACCGAGGATCTCGTATTTGCGTGCGATGCGCTTCTGCTCGCGCGTCTGGACGGCCCGGTCGACAGTCAACATCAGCCGAGATCCTCGCGATGAGGGCTACGCCAAAGTCGAACGTGCAGGAACTCGCGGCCGCTCGAAAATGCCAGGGCGAGAGGGATCGACATGTAGCGCACGGTAAAGCGCCCGCCGATGTCGCGCCAGTTGGACGTCACGTCCTTCACCTGTCGATCGTTCTCGATCACCACACCCTGAAGCGCGTCCTGAATGGGTTTCAGCAGGTTGTCGCGGTCGGCGATGCGGCGTTCGGAATAATGCGTCACACGCAGATCCACATCGCCACGAAACAGCTGGCGTTCGGCGGACCATGCCTCGGCCGCGGCTGAGGCGACGCTCGCCTTCCATGCGGCGAGGAGGCCGCGATTGATCGCCTGCGCGGAGACCGGTCGCCCGACGACGCAGAACTCGAATTCCGGCGGCCGCTCGTCATCGGTTCTGTTCCGGTTCGGTCGGGCTGGCATTCCGTAAAGGCCCCCCGTTCCGTAACGGATCCGACGCCGAAGCCCGCGCCTCTACTGCAGGTGCTTGAAATACGTGTCGCCGGCCGCGCGCTTCAGTTCGGCTCCGGCGTCCTGGCCGATCGCCGCTGCGTCGCTCGCGGAACCTTCGCGGGTCACTGCCCAATGCTGGCTGCCGTCGGGCAGGAAGAGCAGGCCGTCGAGGGTGAGGCGGTCGCCGTCGATCCGCGCCAGCGCCGCGATGGGCGTGCGGCAGGAGCCGTC
Source organism: Methylobacterium sp. WL9 (assembly GCF_008040035.1). NCBI lineage: Bacteria > Pseudomonadati > Pseudomonadota > Alphaproteobacteria > Hyphomicrobiales > Methylobacteriaceae > Methylobacterium > Methylobacterium sp. WL9. The sequence goes on along the minus strand of NZ_VRVE01000107.1, from coordinate 6,094 downwards.
GAGTTCGGCGAGCAGGCCGCGCTCGGCGTCGAGGGCCGTGGTGGTCGTGGCGCAGGCGATGGGGGCGAGCAGCGTGCGGACTGCGTCGTCTCCGGCCCGCGTCTCGATGCCGAGCGCCCCCTGCGCCACCGCCGGCAGCATCTCGTCGACCGAGAGCACGCTGCGGGCGACGTCCTCCATGCCGAGGCGCTGGAGCCCGGCGAGCGCCAGCAGCGTCGCGTCGCACTCGCCCGCTTCGAGCTTGCGCATCCGGGTGTTGGCGTTGCCGCGCAGGGGCACGATCTTGAGGTCCGGGCGGCGCATCAGCACCTGCGCAGCGCGGCGCAGCGACGAAGTGCCGATCCGCAAACCGGCCTTCAGGTCCGCGAAGCCGTCGGCGCCGTTGGCCGCGAGGAAGGCGTCGCGCGGGTCGTCGCGTTCCAGGATGCAGGCGATGACGAGGCCGTCCGGCAGCCAGGTCTCGACGTCCTTCATCGAGTGGACGGCGACATCCACCTCGTCGGCGAACAGCGCCTGCTCCAGTTCCTTCGTGAACAGGCCCTTGCCGCCGATCTCGGAGAGCGGCCGGTCGAGGATCCGGTCCGCCACCGTCGAAACGACGACGATCTCGGTCTCCAGCCCTGGATTGGCCGCGACGATCTTGTCGCGGACCATGCCGGTCTGGGCGAGCGCCATCGGGCTGCCGCGGGTGCCGATTCGGAGGGGTCGTGACAGGCTCATGCCAAGCGTCGTAGCCGACGCAGGCTCGGGCTGTCACCAGCCGACGTGCCCGGGATGGGCCTCACCCACGGGATCGTCACCGGATTGGTGCATTCAGGCCGCGTCGCGCGACACCCGATAGGGCCGCGCCAGCGCCGCGATCGGCAGGTGCCAAGCCTCGCTGATACGCCGGATCTGCTCCAGCGACAGGGCGCGCCTGCGGCTCAGGATCTCGGAGGCACGTGAGCGCGATCCGAGCAGGTCCGCGAGGTCTGACTGCGAGCGGCCCATCTCGGCGATGGCGAAGGTGAGAACCGCGACGGGGTCCGCGTCGGGCACGGGATGGTGCGTGGCCTCGTAGGCCTCGATCAGCGTCGCGAGCACGTCGAAGCGGTCGGCTTCCGGCGAGCCCGGAAGGGGCGCGGCCTCGAAGTACGGCGCGATCTCCTCGATCGCCCAGGTCAAGTCTTCGTCGTAGCGGATGGGGCGGATATCCATCGTCATACGGTCTCCGGATCGATGCGGTCGTATTCGGCGTGGGTTCCGACGAACTCGATGAGGATGCGCCCAGAAGCATAGGCGACGTGGACGATCAGCCGGTATTCGTTCCTACGAATGTCGAAGATGATTCGATTGTAGCCGACAAAATCGACGCCTTTCCCGAACGCCGCTTTCACATCGGCCGGCGTCGTCCACGCAGCCTTGCTCACGACGGTGTACCATTCGCGAAGCGGCTGCTCGGCCCGTGGGTTGTCGTGCCAGAATGCCTGGAGCGTCCGCTTCGCGATGATCTGCATGCCGGCACGCAAGCTCGTTCCCAATTCGGGAACAAGTGGCCGGCGATCGTGCGATGAGACGGCTCAGAAAGCCGCGAGCGTCAGTTCGGTATGCTCCACCTGCGGCGGGCTCTCGAAATATCGGGAGACCAGGGCGCGGTAATCCTGCCAGGGCTGCGACCCGGTGAAGTCCTTGGTGTGGGCTTCCAGCGTCTCCCACTCGATCAGCAGCCGGTAGCGCTGGGGCTTCTCGATCGAGCGGCGGACGGCGAAGCTGCGGCAGCCCGCCGCCGCCTTGAAGAGCGCCGAGGCCTTCGCGATGCCGGCCTCGAAATCGGCCTCGGAGCCCGGCTTCACGTCGATCTGTGCGATTTCGAGGATCATTCTGGGTGTCGCTGTCTGTTGGCCGGCTGGACCGCGATCATAACGCCTCGCCGTCGCGATCACAGTCCGTCTTCCCGGCCCGATCGCACACTTCCACGTCAGCCGCCGATGTCCGGCACCCCGAGCGGCGCTTCGAAACGGCCACGTGGGCGGATCTCGGTGACGCTCCCTCCATCCACCAGCACCTCCGCGGGCGTCGGATGGCTCAGAAACCCGACGGGGCTCGCCGTCAGGCCGTAGGCGCCCGACTGCAGGATCGCGATCAGTTCGCCCGCCTGGCAGTCGGGGAGTGCTGCATGCCGGGCGAGGGTATCGAGCGGCGTGCAGAGGGGGCCGACCACGGTGCAGGGTGCGGTCTCGCGGCCTCCCGGTCTGGCCGCGACGATCGGATAGTCGCGCTTGATCACCTGTCCGAGATTGCCCGAGGCGGCGAGGTGGTGGTGCATGCCGCCGTCGAGCACGAGGAAGCGCGTGCCCCGCGACCGTTTGGACGCGAGCACCTGGGCCGCATAGAGGCCGGCCGGGCCGACGAGGAAGCGGCCGGGCTCGATCACGACCTGGGCCTCGCGGATCAGCGGCTCCGCGCGCACGAAGGTCATCAGCTCTGCGACGCGCTGCTTCAGCCGGGCGAGATCGAGGGCGGTCTCGCCCGAGAAGTACGGGATGCCGAGGCCGCCGCCGAGATCGATCGTCTCCAGCGGCCGGCCGAGATGCCGGGCGGCGCGCAAGGCGAGCCGCAGGCCGTGCAGCCACTGCCCGGCGAGCACGTCCGCATCAAGGATCTGGGTGCCCGCGAAGAGGTGGATGCCGGTGAGGCGCAGGGCCGGCTGAGCGGCGACCGCGTCGATGACGGCCTCGGTCTCCTCCTCGTCGAAGCCGAAGGGCGAGGGCTTTCCGCCCATGCGCATCGCCCCGCCCTGCGCGGCGGCGGACGGGTTGATGCGCAGCGCCACCGGCACCGTCCTGCCGAGAGCCGCGCCGATCGCGGCGACGCGGGCGATCTCTTCGACGCATTCGAGGTGGATCTCGCCGATGCCGTGCTCGATGACGTGGGCGAGTTCGTCCGGGCGCTTGCCGGGGCCGGCAAAGAGGATGCGCTCCGGCGCAGCGCCGGCGGCCCGCGCCGCGAGGTATTCGGCGGCCGAGGCAATCTCGATCCCTGCCCCCTCCCCCACGAAGACGCGGGCGACGGCCGGGTTCGGGTTGGCCTTGATCGAGTAGTAGATGCCGGCGAAGCCCGCGACGGCCTCGGCCAGCGCCCGGTAGGACGCGCGCATGCGCGCCGCGTCGTAGACGTAGAGTGGCGTGCCGTGGCGCTCCGTCAGCGCCGACAGCGGCACGCCGCCCACCGCGAGTTCGCCGTCCCGGGCGCCGAACGCGGCGGCGAGAGTTTCGGCCGGTGTGCTGCCCTCGGGCTGCGGCATTCACGATCCTGTCAGGCGGCGCGGATTAGGCGGAGCGGGTCGAGCGCCCGGATAGCAGACGCGGCCGCCCGGCTCCACGGACGCATCGCCGAAGCGAGACCGTTCGCGCAACCAACCTTGAGTTTACGCGTTCATCGTCAAGCTTAGCTTGGCTTTAATGCCACCGGATATGGTCATGACCCTCCTCGCGCTCCTCGTTTTCGGCAATCTCGTCCTGGCCGGCACCTTCTCCTGCGCCGCCATGCTGGCGGAGTGAGCCCGAAACCGCCCCTCAGACCGACCCCACCGTCCGCAGCCGCGCGCGGGAATGGATTTCCGCCTGGCTCATCACCGGCGTCTCGCGGCGGAAGCGCTCGATGATCGAGCGCACGAAGGGCCGTGACTGCACCGAGGTGACGAGCACCGGCATCTCACCCATGCGCGCGGCCTGCTCGAAGCGGTCGCGCACGGCGTTGACGAAGTCCGACAGCTTCGAGGGCTGCATGGCGAGGTAGCGCTCCTCGCGCTCGCCGACGATCGATTCCATGAAGGCCTGCTCCCAGGCTGGCGACAGGGTGATGATCGGCAGCGTGCCGTCCGGCCCCTGATACTGGGCGCAGATCTGGCGGCCGAGCCGGGCGCGGACATGCTCGACGATATCGCGCGGGTTCTTCACGTGGCCGGCGACCTCGGCGATGCCCTCTACGATGGCACCGAGATCGCGGATCGAGACCCGCTCGGACAGGAGCAGCTGCAGCACGCGCTGGATGCCGGTGGTGGCGATCTGCGCCGGCACGACCTCCTTCACGAGTTCGCCGTGCTCCTTGGAGAGCTCGCGCATCAGCTTCTGGACCTCGACATGGTTCAGGAGTTCCGAGACATGCGCCTTGATGGTCTCGGTGAGATGCGTCGAGATGACGGTGGCCGCGTCGACCACGGTGTAGCCCTTGAGCTGGGCCTGATCGCGTAAGGAGGCGTCGATCCAAGTCGCCGGTAGGCCGAAGGTCGGCTCCTGCATGTGCTGGCCCGGCAACTGGACCTGCCCACCCATGGGGTCCATCGCCATGAACTGGCCGGGGAACACCTGGCCGCTGCCGGCCTCGATCTCCTTGACGCGCACCACGTAGGCGTTGGCGTCGAGGGCCACGTTGTCGAGGATCCGGACCTGCGGCATCACGAAGCCGAGTTCGGCCGCGAGCTGCCGGCGCAGGGCTTTGATCTGGTCCGTCAGCCGGTCCTGCCCTTCGCCGTTGACGATGGCGAGGAGCGCGTAGCCCATCTCCAGCTTGAGGTCGTCGAGCTTGAGCAGGTCGGTGACGGTCTCCTCGGCCGGCGCCGCGCCGGGCAGGGGGGCCGGGGAGCCGTCCGCCTGCACGGGGGGCGCCTCGCGGTTGGTCTTGGCGATCCGCCAGGCGGCGTAGCCGGCGGCACCGCCGAGGGCGGCAAAGGGCAGCATCGGCATGCCGGGCAGCAGCGCGATCAGGCCCATGACGCCGGCCGACATGCCGAGCGCCTTCGGGTAGTTCGCGAGCTGCTTGCCCAGCGCCTTGTCGGCCGAGCCGCGCACGCCGGCTTTCGAGACGAGGATGCCGGCCGCCGTGGAGACGATCAGCGCCGGCACCTGGGAGGCGAGGCCGTCGCCGATGGTGAGTAGCGTGTAGGTCTTGGCGGCCTCGCCGAAAGCCATGCTCTGCTGCGCGACGCCGATGATGATGCCGCCGACCACGTTGATGCCGGTGATGAGCAGCGCCGCGATCGCGTCGCCGCGCACGAATTTCGAGGCGCCGTCCATGGCGCCGAAGAACGAGGATTCCTCCTCCAGCGCCGAGCGGCGGGCCTTGGCCGCCTTCTCGTCGATGAGGCCGGCCGAGAGGTCGGCGTCGATCGCCATCTGCTTGCCGGGCATGGCGTCGAGAGTGAAGCGCGCGGCGACCTCGGCGATGCGGCCCGAGCCCTTGGTGATGACGACGAAGTTCACGATGATCAGGATCGCGAACACGATGATCCCGATCACGAAGTTGCCGCCCATCACGAAGTGCCCGAAGGCCTCGATGACGTGGCCGGCCGCCGCCGTGCCCTCGTGGCCGTGGCCCAGGATCAGCCGGGTCGAGGCGAGGTTCAGCGCCAGCCGCAGCAGGGTCGCGACGAGCAGCAGCGTCGGGAAGACCGTGAATTCGAGCGGGTTGTCGATGAACAGGCCCGTCATCATGATCAGCACGGACATGATGATCGACACGGCGAGCAGCAGGTCGAGCAGCATCGCCGGCAGCGGGAAGATCAGCACCGTCAGGATGCCCATCACCGCGGTGGCGAAGAACAGGTCGGTGCGCCGGCCGAGGGCCTGCCAGTTCGCGCGGGTGGGCAGCGAGAAGCCGCCGAAGGCGGCGGTGCCGCTTCCGGCGCCGGGAGCGGCGCTCGCGATCTCGCTCATGATGGTCTCGACTGCCCCGGGTCCGCGCACTGCGTCGCAGGATCACGCCCGGCAAGATTTGCCGGGTGCGTGGTTAGCGCTCCGTTAACGAAAGCCGCGGACGCGCCCCGGAACCGATGCGCCGGGCGGTGGCTTGACCGGACAGCACCCCGCCAAGCGAACAAGAATTCGAGGAGCCGAGCCATGGCCGCACGCGCCATCACCGCCCTGTTCGACGACTACGAGGAGGCCGCCAAGGCGGTCGACCGGATCGAGGCGGAGGGGGTGCCGCATGCCGACATCGCCATCGTCGCGAGCAACGAAGGCGAGCGCCACCTCGGCCGCCTGCCCCCGGTCGCTTCGGCCTCCCGGCAGGAGAGCGATGCCGCCGACGGCGCCGGGGCCGGCGCGACGGTCGGCAC
>NZ_VRVE01000106.1:0-13108 GCF_008040035.1 Methylobacterium sp. WL9 | reverse complement strand
GCGAGCCCGTGCAGGCCGAGCGGGTCCTGCCCGGCGCGCTCGCGGCGGCGGCCGGCGCCTTCGTGCTGGCCGCCGGCCTGGTCACGGCCTTCCTGCGGCTGTGGTTCCTCCGGATCGAGGTCACGCCCACCTATCGCCGGCTGGCCCAGACCCTCGACGGCCTGACCGACAAGCGCCCGGCCCAGCATCGCCGCGCGGCCTTCCCGGCCTCGGGTGCCTTGAGCGCCGCCGACGCGGGCGCCTACGATCCGGCAAGCGGCGAGCGGCTCACCGGCCTCGCGGCCCACCTGCGCATGCCCTCCCATGTCGCCATCGTGGGCGGGCGCGGCAGCGGCGCCCAGGCGCTGGCGGCGCTCCTCGCAGGCCAGATCGAGCCGAGCGTCGGCGCGATCACCTATGGCGGCGTCGACCTGCGCAGCCTCGACCCCTCCGAGCGTGCCCACCGCATCGCCTTCGCCGGCTCGGAAGCGATCCTGATCGAGGGCACCCTCAAGCAGAACCTGCTCTACGGCGCGCGCACCGACGAGCGCGAGGCGCTGGGCGAAAAGGGCCGGATCGCGCTTCTCAAGCTCTCCGGGCTCGATGCGCTCATCTATGCGCGAGGGCTCGAGGGGACCATCGACCCGGACGACGAGCCCGCCGCCGCCGCAGCGATCGTCGCGGCCCGCTCGGCGGTGCGCGAGGCGCTCGCCGCACAGGGCATGGCCCGTCTCGTCGAGCCGTTCGATCCGGCCCTCTACAACCATCAGGCGGCGGTGGGCGAGAACATCCTGTTCGGCGAAGCCGTCGGCCCGACCTTCTCGGAGGAGCGCCTCGCCCGGCATCCCTACCTGCGAGCGGTTCTGGAGGCGGAAGGACTGACCCGGACCTTCGTCGAGATGGGGTTGAGCATCGCCCGCTCCACCGTCGAGATCTTTTCGGATCTGCCGGACGACCACCCGCTGTTCGATGCGTTCTCGCTGTTTCCGGCACGCGAGCGCGGTTTCTTCGAAGACCTGATCGCCCGCCAACCCGACGGGCGCAGCCGCCGGCGGGGGCCCGCTGGGCAACGCGACCGCGAGCGCCTGATCGGCCTGACCCTGCGCTACAGCGAGACCCGCCACCGCTTCGGCCTGATCGATGCGGAGCTGGAGGAGCGGATCGTCGCGGCACGCCGCTCCTTCGCGCGCCTGATGCCGCCGAAATTCCGTGAAAAGGTCGACCTCTACGATCCCGCCCGCGTCACGGCCGCCGCCAGCCTCGAAGAGAACGTTCTGTTCGGGCGCATCACGCAAGGTGAGGCGGGTGCCGAGGGGCGGGTGCGCACCCTCGTACGCCAGGTGCTGGCCGAGCAGGGGCTGGAGCCGACGGTCTACCGGCTCGGCCTCGCCAGCCGTGTCACGTCGAGCGGCCCCGGCACGGCATTGGCGCGCCGGCAGGGCCTGAGCGAGGCCGGCATCGGCCCGCGCGAGCGCGTCGCCATCGATCTCGTCCGCTGCCTCGTGCGCCGGCCGGATATTCTCGTCGTCGGCCTTCTGCCGGACGAACGAAAGTCGGAAGAGATCGCTGCGCGCATCATGCGTCTGCGCATGATGCGCCAGGGCATGGGCCTGATCGTCTGCCTGCCCGACACCGAGACCCTCGGCCGCCTGCCACCATTCGATGCAGTCCTGACGGTCGCCCGCAACACCGTGACGGTCTCGGTCGACGCCGTTGCGGAGGGTGCCGCCACCTCGCACGCGGCCTGATTGGCGCTTGCAGGCGTCGGCGGACCGCGCGTCAGCGCCTGTCCCGCTGCGGCCCGATATGCAGGAAGCTGCGTTCGCCCGTCGCCGCCTCGGCGACGTGCTGGATGGTGTCGAGAAGTTCGGACATGGTCTTCGCGACCGGCGGCCGGAACCCGGCCTCAGGCGTGACGCTGCGGCGAGCGGTACGTCCCGCGGCGACCTGAGCCTCGCTGAGTGCGTCGAAATCCCGGCTGCGAGTCATGGCCTGCCCATACGAGTCCCGTCGGGAGACAGGTTGGCGGTGCTATGGTTGATGAATGGTTAACGGAGAAAGCAGGAAGCGCTCGGGGCCAGTCGAGGACACCGGGGCGGTCACGGCGTGAAGTCCGTCGGGCAGGGGAAGCGGTACGAAGGAGCGGCCGTCTCCGAGGCGTGCTCTCGCGCGTCCAGGCCTTGGCGTATCCGCGCACCGCGTCGTTGTCGTCTGCGGATTCTGGAAGCCGGCCATCCATTCCGAGCCGAAGCGGTAGCCGCCTTCGCCAAAGGCGCATCCCCGCGGGTCGGCAACCGCCGCATCCTGAACCCGATCCGGGGCCCGGCATAACGACGTCGCTAAGCGTCGAAACGTCTGCGCCGTTCGAATCGAGCCGCTGGCGCGGTCCTTGTCACGCTGGGTCCCGGATCACCTTCCACTGCGTTCCAGGCGTCCGGGAAAGGGCCGTGGTATCGAACGGATCGACCGGGATCGGCATCAAGCCGCAGTCGATCAGTTGAGGTAGGCGCGGATCGTGACGGGGGCGAGCATCTCGCCGTCTTCGGTGACGATCCAGGGCTGCTTGGAGGGGTCGGCCAGTACCCGAGCCGCGGCGCTCAGCGCCTCGCGCAGGCTCGCATAATGCGTCGAGATCGCGCGCGCCGCGTTTCCGGCGAGGGCGGGCCACACGGCGAGGTCGGCGGGCCGGTCGAGTGCTTCGGTTTCCATCACGTCTGTCCTTCCCGTCACGGGAATGTCTTGCGATCCTGCACGGATCCGAAACCCGGTCCGTCGCAGCCCGACCCACTCACACTCGGCCCGGATCCTTGAACGGACCGTGACGCCGGCAGCCGGGTTCGGTTCAGATTGGCCATGTTGCATTGCAGCGACAGGGTGGCTGTGCGGCATGGCACGTCGTCCGGCCCGGCCGCGGGGACGGAATGATTGCCGGCGCACCGCGTCCCGACCATCGATCGTGTTCATCACTGAGCAGTAAAAACAGGTCCTTCGTGACGAGCAGCAATCCATGCCTACGAATATTGCCGGTCACCTGAGGCTATAGCGCTGTTCCGCGCGCTGCCGCACACAGCAACACGCCGAAACATTTCTGCGACAATCCGCCGGCGAGCGAACCGGATCCCTTGGCGCGACCACGACGTTGCAGCGCCAGACATCCAGATTGGAGATGATGTTCATGAAGCGTCTTGCTCTTGCCTCGACGGCCCTGGTCGCCGCGTTCGCCTTCATGCCCGCAAGCGCCGATGCGCAGGGCTTCCGGGGCGGTGGTTTCCGTGGCGGTGGCTTCGGTGGGTTTCGTGGCGGCGGTTACGGCGGCGGCTTCCGCGGCGCGCGCTTCGGCGGCTATGGCGGCGGCTTCCGTGGCGCTCGCTTCGGCGGCGGTTACGGGCGCGGCTTCTACGGTCGTCGCGGCGGGATCGGGCTCGGCCTGGGCGGCCTCGGACTCGGTGTAGGCCTCGGCCTCGCAGCCGGCGGCCTCTACGGCGGCTACGGTGGCGGTTACGATTACGGTTATGCGCCCGTGGGTTACGGTGGCGGCTACGGCTATGGCTACGCGCCGGTCGGCTATGGTGGTTACGGCTATGGCTACCGTCGGCCTTACCCCGCCTATTACGGCTACGGCTACTGAAGCTCGGCATGGGCTCCGCCGATTGGGAAACCGGATCGGTGGAGCCGTTGTCACGACAGCATTCGGGCGCTTTGCCCGATCGGCGAAAAACAACCCGGCCGTCTCCCATCGAGGCGGCCGGGTTTTTTGTGGGTGAGCGAATAGCGGCGAACCCCCGGCTCATCGCCCTTCGGTCTCATACTGTTTTCCGATTGACCGAAACCGGCTCTGCGCATCCCTCTCCCTGCCCGCGGGGAGAAGGATGCTCACGACCGAACCGATCAGCCGGCGCCGTAGCCCCCCTTCTCGTTGCTCGGCGTGCGATCAGGGGAGTTGTCGTCGTATCCGCCGGTCTTCGGCCCCTCGCGCTTCTTGTCGTTCGAGGCGACGGGCGCGGTGGGTCCGCCGGTTGGCTCCTGCTTCGTCTGGTCGATCGTCGGGGGAATCGGCTTGTTCGTGGTCGTCATGCGCAGTCGCTCCCTGTGAGCACGGTTTCCGGCCGGAGGCGTCGATCGCCGTAGAGGCGCCCTGCCCCCGTGGGGATGCGCCGGGGAAGAAGGCGAAGCCGGCGGCAAGGCAACCTGCGCCCCTGCTCCGCGCCCTCCCCCCGCAGGAGAGGGAGGATCGGACCGATCGACCGGAAACGGTGCGATGCAGGAAGAAGCCCCCAGGGGCCGGACCTGTTCCGAGACCGGCAATCTCGATCCGGGACAGTCGCGCCGCAGGCCGTTGTTCATCGGCTAACTGGCCGTGGGCATGGTTGTCGTCGAGCCACGTTGCGTATCGGCTCAGGTCGAATGAACACGACGACGCCCCGCCAGCCCGTGATCGGATCGGGCGGCGGGGCTGTTTTCGTACCGGCCCTGAGGGTCGCCGCGATCACGCCTCCTGCGCCTTCTTGCGCAACGGCCTGACGAAGCCGGCATCCGCCTCCGCAAAACCCGCAGCCCGGCAGAATTCCGCCAAGTCCTCCTGGTCCGGCGCCGCCGAGACTCGCAGCGTTCCGCATCCGGCAACGCGGGCCGCCTGCGCCGCCGCCTTGAGCAGCAGCCGTCCGATGCCCCTGCGGCGATCGTCGGGCCCGACGAGGAGCGTCGTGATCTGCGCGAAGGGCAGGTCGGCCTCCAGCGCCGGGTAGCCGTGCAGCACGACGAGCCCGCTCGGCGGCCCCCAATCCAGTGCGATCAGCACCGTGCCGCCGGCATTCTGGACGGCGCCGATCCGCTGCGCGAGCGCACGCGGCGCGACCGCGCGGCCCGCCGCACGCAACAATTCGGCGAGACCTGGGGCGTCCGCCTCGGTCGCCGTGCGGATCTCCAATCCGTAGCGGCCGCTCATGCGCACAGTCTCATCGAGTGATCCTTGCCGTCATCCGCAAGCCGGCCGGATCCGGCTTGCGGACGGGCCGCCTGCCCTCCCCCGCCGCCGGGACCCGGCACCGGACGATCCCGATGCATGGCGGGGTCGCGGGATGAGAGTGGCGCGTGGATCGTTTACCCATGTGCCTTCCAAGGCAGAGACCCGACTTGAGCCCGCCCGGTGCAAACCGCGGCGGGTTTTTTCGCGGGCTCTAAAGCGTCAGCGCGCGCCGCCTTCGCGAAAGACGGACGCGGACCGATCGTTTCATCTGGAAAAATATCAGCCGGCTCGGCGGGCAGGGCTGGTGCCGCAGGCGAGGATTTGAACCTGCATCTCTCGCAAACGAAGCGAGTGCTCTGTCTGTTGAGCTACCGCGGCCGGCAACGAGGCTCTACCCCCTTCGGCATCCCGGCGCACGCGGGGTGGAATGCGTAACGGTGCCGCCCCCCCTTCGAGCGGGCAAGCCCGGCGGTGCCGATGTGCCGGGAGAGGCGGGGCGATCGAAAACCGTACTTTCTACCCATTGCGGCAGCGGACCCAGGACGCTCTTAAGCCGGGACCGCTCCGGCCTCTCCCCGCGAAGCCGAACGGGTGGCGGACCGAGCCGCATTATGGGTTCCGGTCCGCCACTGCCCAACGATCGGCAACGCTCCATCAGGCGCGGGCTATCGGCTGTCGAAAAGGCGGAAGCCTGCCGCCCTCACCAAGAAAATCGCTGTCGCACCATCCCAAAATATCCTTCCATAGGAATTTTAGGATTGACATCGGCACGCTCCTCCAGTACAAAACATGAACGTTCCAGAGGTGTGACGAGACGGCGGGGGCGGCGATGGCGTTTTCCGGTCCCTATCCGCTGAAGACACGCGAGGCCGTCGAGGCGCTGCTGCGTGAGTCCGACCTGACCATGCTCGCGATCGCGGAACGCATCGCCGTCTCCTACGGCACGGTGAAGCTCTGGAACCGGGAAGCCCGCATCCGCCCCTGGACGCGGGCGGCCAAGCTCGGAGCCGACCCGCGCACCTGGACGGTGAGCCGCATCCGCGCAGTGGGACGGCTGTTCGGCCGGCCCGACATCGATCCGGCCGACCTCGCCGAGGCCCTGGGCGCGCCGCGCGGCGGCGCCGCCGCCCTGATGCTCGCTTGCGGGATCGCGGAGTCCAAGGCTCCGGTGCCAAGGCCTTCAGTGCCGAGGCCTCCGCCACCGGACGAGACGCCGGATCTCGCCGCATTGCTCCGTGCCCAGATCGCCCGCCAGATCGCGGCCTTCGACGACAGACTGAACGGCGACGACGCCGCCGACAGCGCAAGGGTCTTGCGCGACCTCGGCGGCCTCAAGCGCCTCCTCGACGACCTCGACGCCTGCACACGCCAACCGGAATCCCACGGAGACGCGGATGGAGCATCCCCACAGGATCTCGCCGCCCTCCGCGACCGCATTGCGCGACGCTATGAGGCGTTCGCAACTGAGCGGGGACACGCGGGCGTTCCTGGAGCGTCTGGACGCGGCGGATCTGGCGAGGCTGGAGCATGACTGGCTGGTCCTCGCCCGCGAGGACCAGTTGCCGCCGCCCGGCAACTGGACGACCTGGGCCTTCGTCGGCGGCCGCGGCGCGGGCAAGACCCGCGCCGGGGCCGAATGGGTGCGGGCTCTGGCGCAGGGCGACCCGGCGCTCGCCCACGAACCGGTCGGACGCATCGCGCTGATCGGCGAGACCTATGCGGACGTGCGCGACGTGATGATCGAGGGGCCGTCCGGGCTCCTGGCGCTGCCCGGCTTCGGCAGGGCGCGGCCGCGCTGGCAGCCCTCGCGGCGGCGGCTCGAATTCGCCAACGGCGCGGTGGCCCTGGCCTTCTCGGCCGAGGAGCCGGACTCCTTGCGCGGGCCTCAGTTCGGAGCGGCGTGGTCCGACGAGGCGGCGAAGTGGCGCCATGCCGACGCGGCCTTCGACATGATCCAGTTCGGCCTGCGGCTCGGCACCCGCCCGCGCGGCCTGGTGACGACCACGCCGCGGCCGATCCCGCTGTTGCGCCGGTTGTTTTCGGATTCGCGGACCGTGGTGACGCGGGCCCGCACCGCCGACAACGCCCACAATCTCGCGCCGGGCTTCTTGGACACCGTGGTCGGGCGCTACGGCGGCACCCGCCTCGGCCGGCAGGAGCTCGACGGCGAGCTGATCGAGGAGCGGCCCGACGCCCTCTGGACCCGCGACGCCATCGAGGCCGCCCGCGTGACGGCGGCTCCGGTGCTGGTGCGGATCGTGGTCGCCGTCGATCCGCCGGTCTCGTCGCGGGCCGGCGCCGACGCCTGCGGGATCGTCGCGGCCGGCCTCGGCCCCGACGGCGCCGCCTACGTCGTCGCCGACGCGACGATGCAACGGGCCCCGCCCGAACGCTGGGCCCGCGCCGCGCTCGCGCTCTACCACCGGCTCGACGCCGACGCCCTCGTCGTCGAGGTCAACCAGGGCGGCGAGATGGTCTCGACGGTGCTCGCCGAGATGGACGCCTCGGTGCCCGTCACCGCGGTCAGGGCGACGCGCGGCAAGTATCTGCGGGCCGAGCCGGTCTCGCTGCTCTACGCGCAATCCCGCGTCCACCATGTCGGCGCCCTGCCGGCGCTCGAGGACGAACTCTGCGATTTCGGCCCCGGCGGCCTCTCCACCGGCGCCTCGCCCGACCGGCTCGACGCTCTGGTCTGGGCCCTGACGCACCTGCTGCTGACACCGCGGGCGGAGCCGCGGGTGCGAGTTCTGTAGCGCCGCCGCCTCCCAACTCTGCGGAAGATGGGATCGCCGTCGCGGTAATCGAAAGACCGGAGCCGCCATGCCCAACCTCCTCACCCGCCTCGCCCGCGCCGCCGGCTACGCGCCGGCAACGAAGGCGGCGGCCACGACGGTGACGTTCTACGGCGAGGGCCGGCCGGTCTGGTCGGCGCGGGAGCCGGCGGCCTTCGCCCGCGAGGGCTATGCCCGCAACGCCATCGCCCACCGCTGCGTGCGCCTCGTCGCGGAGGCCGCAGCCGCCCTGCCGCTGACGCTGGCCGGCGCCGAGGACGACCATCCGCTGATCGCGCTGCTGGGCCGGCCGAACCCGCGCGAGGGCGGCACACGGTTTCTCGAAGGGATCTACGGGCACCTCATGGTGTCGGGAAACGCCTACATCGAAGCGGTGGGCCTCGACGGCGTGCCCCGCGAACTGTTCGGCCTGCGGCCCGACCGGATGCGCGCCGTGCCCGGCCCCGACGGCTGGGTCGGCGCCTACGACTACACCGTCGGCGGGCGCACCATCCGCTACGATCAGACGGGACAAGGGGCCGGCTCTGTGCCCCCGATCCTGCACCTCGCGCAGTTCAATCCGGTCGACGACCATTACGGCCTCTCGCCGATGGAGGCGGCCGCCGTGTCGCTCGACATCCACAACGCGGCCGGCGCCTGGCACAAGGCGCTGCTCGACAACGCCGCCCGCCCCTCCGGCGCACTGGTCTTCGCGCCCTCCAGCGGCGCGGCGCTCAGCGACGCGCAGTTCGCCCGGCTCAAGTCCGAGCTGGAAACGAACTACCAGGGCGCAGGCAATGCCGGCCGACCGCTGGTGCTCGACGGCGGCCTCGACTGGCGGCCCCTCGCGCTCTCGCCGAAGGAGATGGATTTCGTGGAGGCCAAGGCCTCCGCCGCCCGCGAGATCGCGCTGGCCTTCGGCGTGCCGCCACTGCTGCTCGGCCTGCCCGGCGACAACACCCACGCCAACTACGCCGAGGCCAACCGCGCCTTCTACCGCCAGACCATCGTGCCGCTGGTGCGCCGCACGGCCGATTCCCTCGCCGCCTGGCTCGAACCGGCCTTCGGCCCGGCCCGGCTGGAACCGGACCTCGACGGCATCGAGGCCCTCGCCCTGGAGCGCGAGTCGCTGTGGCGCCGAGTGCAGGCGGCGGACTTCCTGGCGGTGTCGGAGAAGCGCGAAGCGGTGGGGTATCCGGCGGAGGCGCCGGAGGCCGGAGCATGAGGGCCCGGCGGGTTGCGGGCGAAGCCCGGGCGTTCACACGCTCGGAATATCGGTCTTCGGGACGTCGTCGCCCTTGAACAAGAGCCGCGCCCCGTTCGCCCGCGCGCAGGCATAGGCGTGGCAGTTGCCCGTGTTCAGCAACGCTGGGTGGCGGCCTTACCGGGACGACCGGATCCCGTTATCCCACACAGCGAGACCACCCTCATGGATGGCCATTTTGCCGGCTACGCCAGCGTCTTCGGCGTGCCCGATCTCGGGCGCGACACCGTCATGCCGGGCGCCTTCGGGGCGAGCCTCGCCCGGCGGGGCGCGGCGGGCGTGCGGATGCTGTGGCAGCACGATCCGGCCGAGCCGATCGGGCGCTGGCTCGCGCTCGCCGAGGATTCGCGCGGGCTTCGCGTCGAGGGCCGGCTGAACCTCGCGGTGCAGCGGGCGCGCGAGGTCGAGGCGCTGATGCGCGAGGGCGGGCTCGACGGGCTCTCCATCGGATTTCGCGTGGTCAAGGCGCTGCCGGAGCGCGGCGGCCGAAAGCTCGTCGCGGTCGACCTCTGGGAGGTCTCGCTGGTGACGTTTCCGCTGCAGCCCGGCGCGCGGGTGCTGGCGCGGGCATCCGCGAGCCTCGCCGCGAACCTCCACGCCCAGGCGCAGCGGATGCGCCCGACATTTTCCATCAACCGGTGAGGACAGCCATGACCGCACACAGCGCCATCGAGACCAAATCCGCCTTCTCCGTCACCGAGAACAAGGCCGCCGGCAGCGCGGTGGACGCGGCACTCGACGACTTTTCGCGGGCCTTCGAGGCCTTCAAGGAGACCAACGACACCCGCCTCGGCCAGATCGAGAGCCGGCTCACCACCGACGTGGTGACCGAGGAGAAGCTCGCGCGGATCGATGCGGCGCTCGATCAGGCCCGCACCCGGCTCGACCGGATCAACCTGGACCGCGCCCGCCCGCCGATGGCCGGCCCCGAGGGCGGCCCGCGCCATGGCCTCGGGGCCGAGCACAAGGCGGCGTTCGACCTCTACGTCCGGGCCGGCGAGAGCGCGGGCCTGAAGCGGCTGGAGGAGAAGGCGCTGTCGGCCGGGTCCGGGCCGGATGGCGGCTATCTCGTGCCGACGGTGATCGAGCGCGAGGTGCTGCGCCGGCTGGCGCAGATCTCGCCGATCCGTGCGCTGGCCACCGTCCAGGTCATCTCCGGCGGGCTCTACAAGCGGGCCTTCTCGCCGACCGGGCCGGCCTCCGGCTGGGTCGCGGAGACGGCGGCGCGGCCGCAGACCGACGCGCCACCGCTGCTCGAACTCAGCTTCCCGGCGATGGAGCTCTACGCCATGCCGGCGGCGACGCAGACGCTGCTCGACGACGCGGTGGTCGACATCGACGCCTGGCTCTCGGCGGAGGTCGAGGACGTCTTCGCCGAGCAGGAGAGCGTCGCCTTCGTCACCGGCAGCGGCATCGGCCGCCCGCGGGGGTTCTTGAGCTACGACACGGTCGCGAACGCGGCCTGGGTGCCCGGCAAGATCGGCTTCACGGCGACCGGCACGGCATCGGCCTTTCCGGCGAGCAACCCGGCCGACATCCTGTTCGACCTGATCTACGGGCTGCGCGCCGGCTACCGGCAGAACGCCACGTTCGTCATGAACCGGCGAGTGCAGAGCACGATCCGCAAGTTCAAGGACGCCGACGGCAACTATCTCTGGCAACCGCCCGCCGCCGCCGGTAGCGCCGCGACGCTGATGGGCTTCCCCGTGGCCGAGGCCGAGGCGATGCCGGATATCGGCTCCGGCAGCCTCTCCATCGCCTTCGGCGACTTCAAGCGCGGCTATCTCGTGGTCGACCGCACGGGGCTGCGCACGCTCCGCGACCCCTACTCTGCCAAGCCCTACGTGCTGTTCTACACCACCAAGCGCGTCGGCGGCGGCGTGCAGGATTTCGACGCGATCAAGCTCCTGAAGTTCGCGTGATCGCACGGAACAGGCCCGACCCCATCGGGTTGGCCGCATTCGACGGGGCCGGCATCGATGCCGGCCCCGCATCAGGCGGAGCAGGAGACCCGATGGGTCGTTTTTCGGACAAGGTGGTGCTGGTCACGGGCGCGGCATCCGGCATCGGAGAGGCGGCGGCGCGACGCTTCGGCCGGGAGGGCGCATCCCTCGTCCTCGCAGACCGGAACGAGGAAGGGCTGCGCAAAGTCGCGGGCGACATCGCGGCGGCCGAGGTGCTGGTTCAGGTTGCCGATCTCTCGAACGCGGATCGCTGCCGAGATGTGATCGCGGCGGCTGCGGAAAAATTCGGCCGCCTCGACGTCCTGGTCAACAATGCCGGCAAGGATCATCTCGGCAAGGTCGACGAGGGCGACATCGGAGATTTCTCGACCGTGATCGAGACCGATCTCTACGGCGTCTTCTACATGACCCGCTTCGCCCTGCCGCATCTGCGCCGGAGCCGCGGCTGCATCGTCAACGTTTCGTCCGTCTCCGGGCTCGGCGGCGACTGGAACCACAGCTTCTACTGCGCCGCCAAGGGCGCGGTGACGAATTTTACCCGCGCCGTGGCGCTGGACGAGGCTAAGAACGGCGTGCGCGTGAACGCGGTCAACCCGTCGCTGGTCTACACGCCGTTCACCGCCGGCATGCAGGACCAGCCGGAGCTCGTCGCGAAGTTCGAAGAACGGATCCCGATGGGGCGCGGCGCGCAGCCCGACGACATTTCCGGCGTCATCGCCTTCCTGGCGAGCGCGGACGCGCAGTTCGTCACTGGCGTGAACCTGCCGGTCGACGGCGGCCTGTCGGCCTCGAACGGCCAGCCGGCCCTGAGCTGACGGGGTCGACACCTCTCACCGTCGTCCCGGGACCGCGTAGCGGAACCCGGGATGACGGAGTTCAGCGCGCCCGGCGGCGGCCGGGCTTCGCCGTCCACTGGATCGGGGCCGCGGCCTGCGCCTCGGCCGGGGCCATCGCTTCGAGCTGCGAGGCGCGGGAATTTATCCAGCTCGCATGCTCGCCCGTGGGCGTCACGGCGGTGAAGCCGCCGCAGGCGGTCCGGGCGCGCTTGTCCTGTCGCATGGCGCCGCTCGACCAGCTCACGACGCCGACCATCCGGCCGTCGCGCAGGATCGGGCCGCCGGAATCGCCGAGGCAGGCGCCCGCGCCCGCGGTCTCGGCGAGGCGCTGCGCATCGGTGATCACGGTGACGCGGTTGGCGACCTGCAGCGAACCGATCGAGACGAGGCGGGCGGTGCGCAGGGTGCGGGCCGTGCTGCGCTTGTTCTCCGCCACCACGCCGAAGCCGGCAATGTCGACGCCGGTGCCGGTGTCGATGGCGCCGCCGCCGCTCGGGTTCAGCGGGCGGAAGCCGGGGCCGACGGGCTGGGCGAGCTTGAGCATCGCCAGATCGATGCCGGGCTGATCCTCCGGCGAGGTGCCGGGCACGAAATCGGGATGGGTCGAGGCCGCCACCGCGGAGATGCGCCGCTGGCGGAACGACGGGTCGACCACCACCACGCTGTAGCCGGCATTGTGCTGGACGCAGTGGGCGGCGGTGAGGACGAGATCCTGGGAGATCAGGGTGCCGGAGCAGATTTCGCCGGACGTGCTCTCGATCCGCACCACCGAGGCACGCAGGCCGTCGGGGTCGCGGCTGACCTGTCCCTGCACCACGGCCTGGGCCGAGAGGGGGACGAATCCGAACACGGCGCCGACGAGGGCGGCACGGACGGGACCTGCGACCATGGTCATGTCTCCAGCGCCCGGTGCGCCTCGAATCTGTCGAGCCCCCAAGCTAGCTGAAGGCAATGTCCCGGCCAAGCTGAGGTTCCAAAGCCGGGTACGCTTGGCCGGCTGCAGGCTCACGGCGTCCAGCGCGCGGCCGTGCCCCAACCGCCGAGCGTCCTGTCGATCCAGCCGCGCTGCGGCCCGAGCAGGATGCCCTGGGTGAGGCCGCCGCAGACGCGCTTCACCCAGGCCGCAAGCGCCAGCACGCCGGCCTCGCCGGTGATGGGCCCGCCGGAATCGCCGTTGCAGCCGCCGGCCCTGGCCGCCTGCAGCCAGACCAGGATGCGGCTCGGCCCGTAGGGCTCGACCACCGACAGGCTCGCCAGCCGGAAACGGCCGGCCGAGCGGTAGTCGTTGCCGCGCGCCGCGCCGTAGCCGCCGAGGCTCAGCGCGGTGC
>NZ_VRVE01000105.1:0-13236 GCF_008040035.1 Methylobacterium sp. WL9 | reverse complement strand
AGCGCGCCCTGCGCCACCGCGCCGCCGCGATGGATCACGTCGGCGAGGTCGAGCCCGGCGATGGCGCCGCCATCGACTGCGAGGACGGCGCGGCCGGCGAAGGTCTGGACGAGGCCGGCGGCATCGCGTCCGCGGCCCTCGATGCTGAAGCTCCCCTGCGTGGTGCCGAGCATCCAGCTCGATTCGCCGAGATCCACCAGCAGGGTGCCGAGGTCGAGCCCGTCGAAGACGCCCTGCGCCTTCACCTCGGTCTCGTCGGCGGCCGATCCGGCGGGGGACCTGAGTGCGGCGCGGCCTTTCAGCGTGCCGCCGCGCAGGCTCGCCCGCCCGAGGGTGACGTCGATGCCGCCGGCGCGCACGATCACGCTGGAGGCGAGGTCTTCAAGGACGATGGGCCCGAGCCGAGCGCTGCCGCCCGAGAGGCGCAGGTCGAGATCGCCCCCGGTCAGCGGCCCGAGCGCCAGCGGATGCCGGCCCCAGCCGTCGTCGCCGTCGAGGCCGGCGACGCGCAGCAGCCCCGCCAGAACCGGGGCGAGGTTGATTTCCTGGGCATCGAGCGTCGCGCGGATCGAGGGCCGGCGCCCTGTCATCTCGGCCGAGCCTGCCCCTTCGAGGACGGTGCTGCCGGCGCTGACGCGCATGGAGGGCAGGCGCAAGCCGTCGCGCGAGGCCTCGAAGCTGCCTTCGACGGAGAAGGACTCCATCAGGGGCGACAGGCCGATATCGTCGCCGGTCCAGGCGAGGGTCTCGGGCAGCGAGCGGGTTTTGAGGCTGCCCTGTCCAGCGAGCGTCAGGCCGTTGGCCAGGCTGCCCACGCCGTCCGCATCCAGCGAGCCGGCCGGCCAGGTCAGGGCCGCGGTGAACGGCGTCTCGCGGCCGGCCAGAAGATCGGCGGGGCAGAGGGAGGTCAGCGTGAAGCGCGCCGAGGCCCCGTTCCAGGTCAGGCCGCCAGCGATGGCCGCCTTGTCGCTCCACAGGGGCCAGGACAGGGCGAGGTCGACGTCGCGCGCCGTCTCGGGCCGGCCGTCGCGGGGGTCGCGGCCGGTCACCGTGGCATGGCTGAGCGTGAGCCTGCGCGGGTGCGAGACGTCGCCGCCGGACAGCGTCTCGGAGATCCGTTTCAGGGGGCCGGCCCAGCGGGTGTCGTCGTCGCTCGCGGGCAGCGCCACATGTGCGCCGTCGAGGCTGAGCGAGACCACCTCGGCACGGCCGAGCAACAGAGAGGCGAGGCTGAGCTGCACCGTGAGGCTGCCACCTTCGGAGAGCACCGGGCCGTCCGCCGTGCCGGCGCTCAGCCGGATGTCGGAGAAGCCGATCCGGGGCAGGGGCAGCAGCGAGATCTCGGTCCTGCCCCGTGGCGTCAGCACGATGCCGTAGCTCTCGGCGAGGCCCCGGCCGACGAAGGCGGCGGCGCTCGGAACGTCCACGGACCAGGGCACGCACCCGCAGACGAGCCCGGAGATCATGGCAAAGAGCGCCACGGCCGGGCCGAAGGTCGTCAGGGTACGGCGCGGCGTCATGGCACTCCGTGAGGGCGCGCGATTGCGAAACCGGACGTGTCGAGACCGGCGGGACGCCCTTCAGGCCGGCTTCGAGACGGCCCTACGGACGCTACACCTAGCCGGTCCAGGGCGGCTTGTCTCTCCGCCGAATGCCCGGGGAACAGGTCTCCCGCAGACCGCGGCGGCTTGGGACGGCGCCTCGTTGACTGAAATTGCGTCGCAGGTTTGACGACGACCCGCGCTGCGGTGCACATCAGGCCCGCACGCACCTCATCGGACAGGCGGGCGGGCGGCTTTTCGAGGACGGGCTTGATGAAGAAGGTGCATCCGGATCCGAAGGCGGCCCTGGACGGGCTCCTGCACGACGGCATGACGATCATGGCCGGCGGCTTCGGCCTCTGCGGCATCCCGGACGAGCTGATCGCCGCGATCCAGGCCTCGGGCGTCAAGGACCTCACCGTCATCTCGAACAATGCCGGCGTCGACGGCGTCGGCCTCGGCAAGCTGCTCGAGACGCGCCAGATCCGGAAGATGATCTCGTCGTATGTCGGCGAGAACAAGGAGTTCGCACGCCAGTATCTCGGTGGCGAACTCGAGATCGAATTCAACCCGCAGGGCACCTTGGCCGAGCGCATCCGCGCGGGAGGCGCCGGCATTCCGGCCTTCTATACCAAGACCGGCTACGGCACGCAGGTCGCCGAGGGCAAGGAGACCAAGGAGTTCGACGGCCACCATTACGTGATGGAACGCGGGCTCTTCGCCGACCTCGCCATCGTCCACGCCTACCAGGGCGATACCGAGGGCAACCTGATCTACCGGAAGACGGCGCGGAACTTCAATCCGATGATGGCGACCGCCGCGAAGGTGACGGTGGCGCAGGTCGAGCACCTCGTGCAGCCGGGCGAGCTCGACGCGGATTTCATCCACACGCCGGGCATCTTCATCAAGCGCATCATCCACGTGCCGGTGCGCGAGAAGCAGATCGAGCAGCGCACCACCCGCAAGCGCAAGGATGCGGCGCCTGCCGCGGCCGGCGGCGGCGCGGTCTGAGATTCTTTCCTCCCCCCTTGTGGGGAGGAGTTGGAGGTGGGGGTGGCGCCGGATCGAGCGTGACGGTGCCTTCTGAACCACCCCGACCCCGACCCCTCCCCACAAGGGGGAGGGAAATTCGTCCCGAGGAGATTCACGACGATGGCCTGGACCCGTGACCAGATGGCGGAGCGCGCCGCCAAGGAGCTGCAGGACGGCTTCTACGTGAATCTCGGCATCGGCATTCCGACGCTGGTGTCGAACTACATCCCCGACGGCATGACGGTGCAGCTCCAGTCGGAGAACGGGATGCTCGGCATGGGTCCATTCCCCTACGAGGGCGAGGAAGACCCCGACCTGATCAACGCCGGCAAGCAGACCATCACGGCACTGCCGACCACGAGCTACTTCTCCTCGTCGGATTCCTTCGGGATGATCCGCGGTGGCCACATCAACCTGTCGATCCTCGGCGCGATGCAGGTCGCGCAGAACGGCGACCTCGCCAACTGGATGATCCCCGGCAAGATGGTGAAGGGCATGGGCGGCGCCATGGACCTCGTCGCCGGCGTCAAGAAGGTCGTGGTGGTGATGGAGCACGTCGCCAAGAACAAGGACGGCTCGGAATCGGCCAAGCTTCTGAAATCTTGCGATCTGCCGCTCACCGGCACCCAGGTCGTCGACATGGTGATCACCGATCTCGGCGTCTTCACCATCGACAAGCACGGCGAGGGCGGCATGACGCTGGTCGAACTCGCCGACGGCGTCACCGAGGGCGAGATCAAGGCGAAGACCGAAGGCGCCTTCGCTGTGGCGTTGCGCTAAATCCCGGGCCGGAACGAACCGGGACACCTGCGTCCCGGCATGGCTAAGCGGGCATTAAGCCGACTCGGACCATTGTCGCGAACACCGGAAGGGCGCCCTCTGAGCGCGCCCACCACCGGTCCGTGTTCGAGACGAGGGTGTTGCGTATGCGTAGTGCGGCGGCGACGGACAACGTCATTCCCTTTCGCCGGCCGGCCGGCCTGATGGCGGCACGCTCGGCCGAGAGCGTGGCGCTCGGTGCCCGCGGCCGGGAACGTGCCCACCAGCGCAGCCTGATGGACGCGGTCTACGCCACGGGAACCATGGTGCTCGCCGCGGACGACCGCGACACCAAGCTCATCGCCTCCCGCCTGCAGGTCTACGGCTTCCTGACCATCGAGGAGGTCGCCGAGGACGGCACCCTGCGCCGTCTGCGCCCCTCCGAGGCGATCCGCGCCCGGGCCGAGCGCCCGTGGCGGCTGTCGAAGGCCTCCTACGGCGCGAGCCTCGCCGTCTCGATCCCCTCGGTCGATGATTTTCTGTTCGAGACGTCGAGCATGCCGGCCTGACGCCGTCGATTGCGACGGCCGTGCTCCCGACGTCGGTGTCGCCGAGAGCGGGTCGTCTGCGCCTGCACAAGCGACCCGGCTCGCTCGCCATCGCTACAGAGCCGGGCATTGCGGCTTTCCCCGAGAGAGACGCGTCCGCCGGGCATCGCCTGCCCTGTGCGTGGTTCGGAATACACGGACCTGCTGCCGGAGAAGACGCGCCACCCAGCCCGTAGCCCCGATGTCTCCGGACAGCCCTGCACGCATCTCGACATCGCCTCAGGACAACCAGGGCGCGCCCGTCAGCCTCTCCGATCCGGCCCACAAGCGCCGCGCATCGGTCTCGTCGCGAGCATGCGAAAAAATCTCGGACACGCTCGGCCAGCCGCGTGCCTCGCCGATCCCGTCCGGCCCGTAATAGGTCCCGCCGGCCGCCTCCGTAGACGTGGCAGCGTAGAGGAGCGGCAGGGCGCCTCGCGCCGCCGATTGGCCGAGCAGGCCGAACACCAGCTGTCCCGTCAGCCGCTGCACCGGGCCGGCCCCGCCGCCACGGCGGATGATGGCGGTACGGGTGATGCCGGGATGGACAGGGATCGCGCGGATCGCCGACGCGGACGCCCGCAGCCGCCGGTCGAGCTCGAGCCCGAACATCAGCATGGCGAGTTTCGATTGCCGGTAGGCGGAGCGCGCATCGTAGGCCCGGAATTGCAGGTCGTCGAAGCGGAGCGTGCCGCGTTGGTGGGCGATGCTCGCCACCGGGACGATCCGCGAGGCCGGCCCGGGCCGGACATTCGGGAGCAGCATCCCGGTCAGGGCGAAATGTCCGAGATAGTTCGTGGCGAGCTGCCGCTCGAACCCGTCCTCGGTTTCCTGCCTCTGCGGGACCCAGGCGATGCCGGCATTCAACAGCAGGACGTCGATCGGTCGCCCGTCCGCCCGCCACGCCCCGGCGAAGGCCCGTACGGAGGACAGACGTGCGGTATCGAGGGGCCGGAATTCCAGCGCGGCACCCGGATGCTCTCGCCGGATCGCGACCATCGCCCGCTCGGCCCGATCCGCATCCCGCGCGGCCAGCACGACCCGCGCCCCGGCCCCGGCGAGCGCCAGGGCCGCCGCGTAGCCGATGCCGCTCGTCGCGCCGGTCACGATCGCAAGCCGGCCATCCTGCGCCGGCATGTCGGCCGTAGTCCATCGGGGTTTGGGCATGTGTCTCGTGTTGTGGCTCTCTCGGCGATCCGCTGCGCCTACCGTCCGCACGTGATCGCGACGACCGACCCCAGCACCGGAGCCGCCGCCGCGCCGAGGCTCGCAGCCTGCGGGTTCGCCGGAGCGGGCTTTGCGGGCGCGACGCCCGCCTGCGCCAGGAAGGCGGCGATCATGCCGGCGGGGACGAGCGCGTAGCTCGTCGGCGGCATCACCCCGGCGATGAGGCGCGGGGCCGTAG
The DNA here is from genome assembly GCF_008040035.1 of Methylobacterium sp. WL9. Classification (NCBI taxonomy): domain Bacteria; kingdom Pseudomonadati; phylum Pseudomonadota; class Alphaproteobacteria; order Hyphomicrobiales; family Methylobacteriaceae; genus Methylobacterium; species Methylobacterium sp. WL9. The sequence goes on along the minus strand of NZ_VRVE01000105.1, from coordinate 7,912 downwards.
GGAAGCGCGCGATGAGGCCGACGAGGTGGCCGGAGCGGTCGAGCACCGGGGCTCCCCCGGCTCCGGGTTGGAGCGGGGCGAAGACGCTGCCTGTGCCGGCAATGCCGGGAGCGACCGCCGCGCCCTTCGCCTCGGCCCCAAGTACCACCAGGGCGTCGCCGGAGGCCGGAGGTTCGGCGCGGAGCGCGGGCAGCTGTGCATTCTGCGCGCGCTGCCCGGTTTCCAGCAGCGCGAGGGCGCCGGTGGAATCGCGGAGCGCCATTCGTGCCGGAGCGCCGCCGATCTGCGGGTTCGGGCAAGCTTCCAGGGCCGCCGCCGCAGTCAGCACCCGGCCGCCGCTGACGGCGAGGCCCGTCGCGGCGGGACGCGCGGTGGAGCCGGAGAGCGGCGGAGGCGAGAGCGGCGTAGCCGGGATGGCCGCGGGCTTCGCGCTGCCGGCCGAAAGGGTCATGGCGGTCATCGCGCCGGGCTTCGGCTCGGACGGCGCGGCAGCCTCCGGGAACGGCCGAAAGCTGTTGGCCACGGCGATGACGAGGCGGTCGACCTCCACGGTCAACGCCTTGTCGTAGCTCATGGTGAAGCCGCGGATGCCGTCCGCCCCCGCCGCATGGCGGATGTAGAAGCGGCCTGTCGGCGTTTCGCCGGTCACCACGAGAAAGTCGGGCTTCTTGACCTTGTAGGTCACCTTGCGCTCGGGCGTGACGGCGGTCGCGCGCTCGAACAGGGCGTCGAGATCGCTGCCGCCTGGCGGGGAGGACGTCGTGTCGAGGGTCACCCGGCCGTCGCTGCTCTGCCAGCGGGTGCCGCGCGGCAGCGGGCTCTTCCTCGCGAGCAGCTTCTCCGGCACGCCGATGACCGCGCCGCTCGCCGGATCGGCCTGGACCGTGAAGCGGAGTGACTTTCGGACCGCCTCGCCGGCCGCGTCGAGGGCCGGGCGGTCCCTGGATGCCAGGATGCCGCTGGGCTCGACGCCCTGCCGCCGCTGCCAGCCGACGATGCCCTCGTAGGTGCGGCGGCCGAAGGTGCCGGCGGTCACGGCATTGTAGTCGCCGGTCCAGACGAGCGAATCCTGGATCGCTTTGCGCTGGGCCTCCGGAAGCGCCTCGAACGCGGCGCGGGCCGCCTCGTAGGCCGGGTCGGCCGCTGGCTGGGCCGGGACGGCCGGCTTGGGTTTGGCCGTCGGCGACACGGGCGTGCGTGCTGGCGCCGGTGACGGTGCGGGGACCTGCGCATGGGCGGCCGAGAGCATAACGAGGCCGCAGACGGAGGCCGCCAGGACAGCGCGCTGGATCGTCATCCTCGAATCTCCCCACATCGCGACACCGGCCAGTACGCCGACGCGGTGACCGGAGACAGATTTCGCCGCAAAGAGGCAAGAGAAATCACGATCTGTCGAGTACTCCTCGCCGAAAGGATACTCGGCTAACGGACGTTGCGGCCGGCAACGGCCGTGCTAGCGTGCCGCCCCGCCGGTCCGGCGGCTCTGACGGGGTGCAGACGTGGCCATATCGCGAAACAGCCTGTTGGGGCGCCGTCTCGGCACATGCGCCGTCCTCGCGCTCCTGGCTGTCCCGGCCTCGGCCCAGGCACCGCGCCCGCCGGCTCCCATCGCGCGAACGGCGACCGCTCCCGTCCCGAAAAGCTACGTGAAGGAGGCGCTTGCGAGCCAGGGCGTCCGCCTCGAAAGCGCGCTCAGGAGCGAGGCTCCGGCCAACGGCAAGACCGCCGCGCAATGGCGCAAGGAAGCGGAGGCGGCGGCCGCCGACGATTCCGAGAACGCGGACGCCGATGCGGAACTGAAGGCCTACGCGGCCGCCGTCTCCGCCGACCCGTCGGACCCGCGCAACTGGCTCGGCTACGCCCGCACCGCCAACGCCGCGGGCGTCGACGAGGAGAAGGGCGACTACGCCTCGCGCTCCAAGCTGAAGGAGCGTGCCCCGGCCGCAGCCTACCAGGCCTATCTCCGCGCGAAGAACCCGGCCGACGAAGCCAAGGCCCTGTCGGATCTCGGGGATTTCTATGCCGCCCAGACCGAGTGGCGCCCGTCCCTCGACGCCTATCGCGCCAGCCTCGGCATCCGCGACGTGGCCGAGACGCGGGCCGCCTACGAAAAACTGCGGGAGGAACACGGGTTTCGCATCACCGACTACAAGGTCGATTCGGACGCCGCAGCGCCGCGCGCCTGCTTCACCTTCTCGGAGCAGCTCGCCCGCAAGACCGACTTCACGCCGTTCGTCGCCGTCTCGGGCGCGGCCAACGCCGCGGTGACTGCGGAGGGCCAGCAGGTCTGCATCGACGGGCTCAGGCACGGCGAGCGCTACGCCTTCGTCGTGCGGCAGGGACTGCCGTCCTCCGTCGGCGAAACCCTTCTGAAATCAGCCGATTACGAGATCTATGTGCGGGATCGCTCGCCGCAGGTGCGCTTCACCGGGCGCAACTACGTGCTGCCGCGGACGGGACAATCCGGCGTGCCGCTCGTCTCCGTCAATGCGGCCAAGGTCGACGTCGAGGTGCTGCGCATCGGCGACCGCGGGCTGCTGCCGGCGCTCCGCTCGGAAGAGTTTCTCGGCCAGCTCAGCGGCTCGACGGCCAAGACGATCGCCGACGAGAAGGGCGTGCGGGTCTGGAAGGGCACGCTCGACACGGCCAAGGCCGAGGTCAACCGCGAGGCGATCACGGCGTTTCCGGTGCTGGAGGCGGTCGGCAAGCTGGAGCCCGGCCTCTACATCATGCTCGCCAAGGCGAGCGGCACCACCTCGGCCTCCGACGACGAGGGCGGCTACGAGCAACAGGCGACGCAGTGGTTCGTGGTGTCGGACCTTGGCCTCACCGCCTTCAAGGGCCGGGACGGCGTGCACGTGCTGGCTCGCTCGCTTGCATCCGCCAACGCGATCGCCAGCGCCGACATCCGGCTGATCGCCAAGAACAACGATGTCCTGGCCACGGCGAAGACCGACGCCAAGGGCCTCGCGAGCATCCCGGCCGGCCTCGCCCGTGGCGAGGGCGGGCTGGCACCGGGGATTGTCGTGGCGCAGCTCGGCGACGATTACGGCTTCCTCGACCTCAACCAGGCCGCCTTCGACCTGTCGGACCGCGGCGTGAAGGGCCGCGCCGTCACGACCGGGGCCGAGGCCTTCGTGTTTTCCGAGCGCGGGGTCTACCGCTCCGGCGAGACCGTGCAGCTCACCGCCCTTCTGCGCGATCCGCAGGGCGTGGCCATCGCCGGCTTGCCGCTGACGCTCGTGGTGAAGCGGCCCGACGGCGTCGAGTACCGCCGGGTCTCGGTCGCCGACGAGGGGCTCGGCGGACGTTCGCTCTCGCTGCCGCTGATGGCGGGCGCCATGCGCGGGACGTGGCGTGTCACCGCCTTCACCGACCCGAAGGCCCCTGCCGTCGGCGAGGCGAGCTGGCTCGTCGAGGATTACGTGCCCGAGCGGCTGGAGGTGAGCCTCACCCCCGAGACGCCGGCCTTGAAGAAGGGCGAGGCGGCCAGGATCGACGTGGCCGCGCGCTACCTCTACGGCGCTCCCGGCTCGGGGCTGGAGGTATCGGGCTCGGTCGCGGTGCAGGCGGCGACCGGCAGCGGGATCAAAGGCCTCGACGGCTACGCCATCGGCCTCGACGACGAGGCGGTGGAGGCGACGACGGCCGAGATCGGCGACAAGGCAACGACCGATGCGCAGGGCCGCACGGTGGTGACGGTGCCGGTGCAGGAGGTCGCGAGCCCGCGGCCGCTGGAGGCGAAGATCACGCTCAACGTCGGCGAGCCGGGCGGCCGTGCGCTGAGCCGCAGCGTCACCCTGCCGATCCTGCCGGGCGCGCCCGTGCTCGGCATCCGAAAGGGTTTTTCCGGAGACCTCGCCGAGGGCGCGCCCGCGAGCTTCGACGTGGTGATGGCCGCGCCCGACGGTCGCCGCCTCGCGCAAGCAGGCGTGAGCTGGAACCTCGTCAAGGTCGAAAAGAACTACCAGTGGTACCGCGAGGACGGCCGCTGGCAGTTCGAACCGGTGAAGTCGACCCGCAAGGTCGCCGACGGCCGCATCGACCTCACCGCCGACGCACCGGCCCGCATCACCGCTCCGGTTAGCTTTGGGAACTATCGGCTAGAGGCGTCTCTCGCCGGGCAGCCCCTGGCGGCGGCGAGCGTGTCCTTCACCGTCGGCTGGGGCGGCGGTGAGAGCGCCGACGTGCCCGACCTCCTCGACCTCACCCTCGACAAGCCGGCCTATGCGGCCGGCGAGCGCCTGCGCGCCCGTCTTCAGACCAAGTTCGCCGGCACCGCGACGCTCGCCATCGTTGGAGACCGGCTGCACGAGGTCATCGACGTCAAGGTCGCCGAGGGCGGCTCGACCGTCGAGATCCCCGTCAAACCCGAATGGGGCGCGGGTGCCTATCTCGTCGCCACCGCCTACCGGCCCCTCGACCAGGCCGCCAAGCGCATGCCGGGCCGGGCGCTCGGCCTCGCCTGGTTCTCCATCGACAAGGACAAGCGCGGTCTCGCCGTCTCGATCGGCGCGCCGGACAAGACCCGCCCGCGCGAGACCCTGACCGTCCCGGTCAAGGTCGCCGGGCTGCAGGCCGGCGAGGAGGCGCGGGTCACGCTCGCCGCGGTCGATGTCGGCATCCTCAACCTCACCCGTTACGAGGCGCCGAACCCGATTCAGTACTTCTTCGGCCAGAAGGCGCTCGGGCCGGAGCTGCGCGACCTCTACGGCTACCTGATCGACGGCATGCAGGGCACGCTCGGCGCGATCCGCTCCGGCGGCGACGGGGGCGGTGGCGAACTCGCCGACACCCCGCCGACCCAGGCGCCGCTGGCGCTCTATTCGGGCGTCGTCACGGTGGGACCGGACGGGACCGCGCAGATTCCGCTGTCGCTGCCGGCCTTCAACGGTACGGCCCGGCTCATGGTTACCGCCTGGACCAAGTCCCGCGTGGGGCAGGCCTCGGCCGACATGATCGTCCGCGATCCGGTGGTGCTCACCGGCACGCTGCCGCGCTTCCTCAATGTCGGCGACCGCTCGCGCTTCTTCGTGGCCATCGACAACGTCGAGGGCGCTGCTGGCGACTACACCGTCGATCTCGACCTCAGCGGCCCCGTGGTGGTCGGCGGCGAGGCGGTGCATTCGACGATGACGCTCGCGGCCGGCGCCAAGGGCCAGTTGGTCATCCCGATCACCGCCGCCGGCCCCGGCACGGCGAAGCTCGACGTGAACCTATCGGGCCCCGGCATCACCGGCGTCGCCGGCCAGAGTTTTTCGTTGGCGATCGGCCCCGGCACCGGAGCGCTGGTGCGGCGGACGGTGCGGCCGCTGGAGCCCGGCGCGAGCCTCGACGTCACGAAGGAGCTGCTGGCCGACATCCTGCCCGGCACCGGCTCGGTCTCGGTCTCGGCCAACCGGCTGGCCGGCATCGAGGTGCCGGCCCTGCTGCAGGCGCTCGACCGCTACCCCTATGGCTGCTCCGAGCAGACCGTGAGCCGCGCCCTGCCGCTGCTCTACGTCAACGCGCTCGCCGCCGCCGAAAAGCTCGGGCTCGACGGCCGGCTCGACGAGCGGGTGCGCGAGGCGATCGACCGCGTGCTATCGCGCCAGGATTCGAGCGGCGCCTTCGGCCTGTGGTCGACGGAGAACGCCACCGACACCTGGCTCGACGCCTACGTCACCGACTTCCTGACGCGCGCCCGCGAGCACGGGTTCGCCGTGCCGCAGGTAGCCTTCACAAACGCCCTCGACCGGCTGCGCAACACTGTTGCCAACGCCACCAAGGTCGAGAATGGCGGGATGGACCTCGCCTATGCGGCCTACGTGCTCGCCCGTAACGGACGCCCGGTGATGGGCGACCTGCGCTACCTCGCCGACACCAAGCTCGCCGACTTCTCGACGCCGCTGGGCAAGGGGCAGCTCGCCGCCGCCCTCGCCCTCCTCGGGGATCGCGGCCGGGCGCAGAAGACCTTCGATTCGGCGGTGAAATCCCTGCAGACCGAGCGCGACAGGGGCGTCTACCGCGCCGATTACGGCTCGCGCCTGCGCGATGGCGCCGGGCTGATCGCGCTCGCCGCCGAGACCGGCATGACCGGCGGCATGATCCAGCCGGTCGCGACGATCCTCGGCGAGGAGCGCGCCAGCGGTCGCTCTACCAGTACCCAGGAGAACGCCTGGATGGTGCTGGCCGCCGAGAGCCTGTCGAAGGAATCGGATGCCCTCGCCCTCAGCGTCGACGGCGCGGTGGCCAAGGGGCCGCTCGCCCGGCTCTTCAAGGCGCCCGCCCTCGACGCGAAACCGGTGCGGATCTCCAACGAAGGCCGCGAACCGGTGCAGCTCGTCGTCGGCGTCTCGGGCAACCCGATCGCGCCGGAGCCGGCGGAATCGCGCGGCTACACGGTGGAGCGCGGCTATTACCGGCTCGACGGCAGCGCGGTGGATGCCACGAAGCCGCTGCGCCAGAACGACCGCCTCGTGGTGGTGCTCAAGGTGACGGAGGCCAAGGCGAGTTCCGGCCGCCTGCTCCTCGTCGACCGGCTGCCGGCGGGCCTCGAGATCGACAACCCGAAGCTCCTCGACGCGGACGCGCTCACCGGCCTCGCCTTCGCCAAGAGCGACGTGCAGCCGAACCACACCGAGTTCCGCGACGACCGCTTCGTGGCCGCCTACGAGCGCGGCCCCGACCAGTCGGCCTTCTTCTCGGCGGCCTACACGGTCCGCGTGGTCTCGCCCGGCACCTACGTGCATTTGGGCGCGACCATCGAGGACATGTACCGCCCCGAGCGGTTCGGACGCACGGCGTTCGGATCGGTCGAGGTGGTGGCGAAGTAGGTGAGCGAGCTGCCGCAAAACCCTCTCCCCTCTGCGGGAGAGGGTGCCCGCGGAGCGGGCGGGAGAGGGGAGCGACGTTTCCGGAGATGGCGCTCCCCTCTCCCGACCCTCGCTGACGCGAGGGCCACCCTCCCCCGCAGAGGGGGGAGGGTTTTCGCGGTGGCTACCGCGCTGTTTTGCCTCGCGATCGTCCTTCCCGCCCTAGCCCTCTGGCGTTTCACAGAAAATCTCCCACTCCTCGACCTCACCCAGGCCGCCCGCCGCTCCACAGTCATCCTCGACCGCGACGGCCAGCTGCTACGCCCCTTCGCCACCGCCGATGGCCGCTGGCGCTTGCCGGCGACGGCGGGGGATGTCGATCCGCGCTACCTCGCCATGCTCAAGGCCTACGAGGATCACCGCTTCGAGGAGCATCCCGGCATCGACCCGGCCGCGACGCTCCGCGCCGCATGGCAATGGCTGGCCCACCGAAGGATCGTCTCGGGCGGCTCGACGCTGTCGATGCAGGTCGCCCGCCTCGTCGAGCCGCGCTCCGAGCGCTCGCTCGTGCAAAAACTCCGGCAGATGGTGCGCGCGATCGATCTGGAACGCCGCCTCGGCAAGACCGGCGTGCTCGATCTCTACCTGCAGCTCGCCCCCTATGGCGGCCCGGTGGAAGGCGTGCGGGCGGCGAGCCTCGCTTATCTCGGCCGCGAGCCGGCCAGATTGTCCTTCGCCGAGAGCGCGCTGCTGGTCGCGTTGCCGCAGGCGCCGGAGGCGCGACGGCCGGACCGGTTTCCGGCGCAGGCTCGCCGCGCCCGCGACCGGGTGCTCGACATCGCGGCCGAGCGCGGCGTGATCGGCCGCGCGGAGGCCGAGACCGCCAAGGCCGAACCGGTGCCGTCATCGCGAAAACCCTTTCCGATGCTGGCGGCGCATGCGGCCGAGCAGGCGGTGGCCGCCGATCCGGAGGCGCGGGTGCAGCGCCTCACCCTCGACAAGCGCCTGCAGGCGAGCCTCGAGACCCTGGCCGCCGAGCGCGCCACTGCCATCGGCCCGGCGCTGTCGGCCGCGATCCTCGTCGTCGACAACCGCACCGGCGCGGTGCTCGCCCATGT
>NZ_VRVE01000104.1:0-13249 GCF_008040035.1 Methylobacterium sp. WL9 | reverse complement strand
GGCGCGATGCGCGGGACCGCTCCGGCCGCGTCGGCCCGCACGGCGCAGGCGGCCTTCGGGGGAGGGGCTCAGCGCACGGCTCTGGTCTCGGCGGCCAAGGCCTCCCCAGTCATGGGCAAGGCCGCCCCGGCAGTGCGGACCGCCGCGACGATGCCCTCGAACGACAAGCTCGCCATGGCCCGACTGCTGTCCGCCTCGACGGCCAAGGCATCCCCGGCGGGCAAATCCGCCGCGGTGACGAAATCCGCCTCCGGTCCGGCCGGTCGCCGCTCGCACGTGGCCGGCGTCTACTAAACCTCTGCGGCATCCCCGCGCGTTTTCCCCGCGCGGCGTCCTAAGACATTTACTGGAAACAATCCGGCTGTTGTAGATCGTCCTCCGAAACGGGGTCGTGAAGGCAGGGCGGATGGGACTCGTCCAGTACGCGCTGAAATTCCGCATCACGACCTACGTGCTCGCCGTGCTGATGATGCTCGGCGGTGCCGGCGCGATCCTCGTCACCCCGAAGGACGTGCTGCCCACCGTCGACATCCCGGTGGTGGTGGTGGTCTGGACCTATACCGGCCTGTCGACGCCGGAGATGGAACGGCGGATCACGACCTATTCCGAATTCGGAATCTCGAACAACGTCAACAACATCGCCCGCATGGAGTCGACCACGCTCCAGGGCACGGCGGTGCTGAAGATCTATTTCGACCAGAGCGTCAGCATCGACCTGGCCATCGCCCAGGTCGTGTCCTCGACGAACTCGATCCGCGCCCTGATGCCGCCGGGCGTGCAGCCGCCGGTGATCGTGCGGTTCTCGGCCTCGTCGGTGCCGGTGATCCAGCTCGCGCTGACCTCCACCAAGGACAGCCTGAACAAGGTCTACGACTACGCCCAGTACCGCATCCGCCAGCGCCTGACCCAGGTGCCGGGCTCGACGCTGCCCTCGCCCTTCGGCGGCGCGCCGCGGCAGGTGATGGTCGACCTCGACCTCCACGCGCTCCAGGCGCTCGGCATCACGCCGCTGGAAGTCACCAACGCGGTGACCTCGGGCAACCTGACCCTGCCCTCGGGTCTCGCCAAGTTCGGCGAGCAGCAATACCCGGTCCAGCTCAACGCCACGCCCGAGACTATCGCGGCACTCAACGAGATCCCGATCAAGGTGGTGGCCGGCCAGCCGGTGCTGGTGCGCGACGTCGCCCATGTCCGCGACGGCGGGCCGCCGCAGGTCAACATCGTGCGGAGCGAAGGCGCGCCCTCGGTGCTGATGCGGGTCCTCAAGAACGGCACCGCCTCGACCCTCGACGTCGTCAACAACCTCAAGAAGGCGCTGCCCGACATCCGCGCCGCCGCCCCCGAGGGCATGAGCGTCAAGCCGTTGTTCGATCAGTCGGTCTTCGTCTCGGCGGCGATCCACGGGGTGCTGGAGGAGGCGCTGATCGCCTCGGCCCTGACCGGGCTGACGATCCTGCTCTTCCTCGGCTCGTGGCGCTCGACGCTGATCGTGCTGATCTCGATCCCGCTCTGCATCCTGACCTCGCTCGCGGTGCTCGCGGCGCTCGGCCAGACCATCAACGTGATGACGCTGGGTGGGCTCGCGCTCGCGGTCGGCATCCTCGTCGACGACGGCACGGTGGCGATCGAGAACACCTACCGGCTGTTCGAGGAGGGCAGGCCATTTCGCGAGAGCGTGGTCCATGGCGCGGCCGGCATCGCCAAGCCCGCGCTGATCTCCACGCTCTCGATCTGCGCCGCCTTCGTCTCGGTCTTCGCGCTGACCGACATCCCAAAATACCTATTCACGCCGCAGGCGATGGCGGTCGTGTTCGCCATGCTGACCTCCTATCTGCTCTCGCGCACCCTGGTGCCGCTGCTCATCGACGTGCTCGTCGCGCGCGAATACGCCCAGCACCACGGCGTGGAGCACGAGAAACCGAAGAGCGGGCGCCTGCGGCGCGCGCTGTCGCTACCGATGAAGCCGGTCTTCTGGATCGCCGGCAAATTCCGCCGCGGCTTCGAGCGGCGCTTCGATACATTCCACCGGGGCTATGTCGGCCTGCTGCACGTGGTGCTGCGGCGGCGCATCGCCACGCTCGCGGTCGTCGGCCTGATCCTGGCGGGCACGGCCGGGCTCTTCGGCTTCGTGGGCCAGGACTACTTCCCGCAGGTCGAATCGAGCCAGATGACCATGCACCTGCGCACCCGCACCGGCATGCGCATCGAGACCGCCGAGCAGGTTTTCGCCGATGTCGAGACGGTGGTGCGGGAGGTGATCCCGCCGGGTGAGGTCGAGCTGATCCTCGACAACATCGGTATCCCGTCGAACAACTACAATTTCGCCTTCTCCGACGGCTCGTTCGTGTCCTACAACGACGGACAGATGCTGATCAATCTGAAGGAAGGCCACGGTTCGGTGGCCGAATACACCAAGCGCCTGCGCGAGACGCTGCGCGAGCGCTTCCCCGATCTCGTGGTCTATTTCCAGCCCTCCGACATCATCACCCAGATCCTGAATTTCGGCGTGATCGCGCAGATCGACGTCCAGGTCTCGGGCCGCAACATCGAGAAGGATCTCGAGGTCGCCCAGCGGATCGTAGCGCGGCTGAAGGAGACCAAGGGACTGACCGACGTCCACCTCCACCAGATCGTCAACGAGCCGCAATTCTACGTCGACATCGACCGCCGTCAGGCCTCCGAGCTGGGCCTCAGCGAGCAGCAGGTGGCGCAGAGCATCAACGTCTCGCTGTCGGGCTCCTTCCAGGTGACGCCGAACTTCTGGACCGACCCGAAGACCGGCATCCCCTACCAGCTCTGGGTGCAGACGCCGGAATACCGCAACGCCTCGCTCACCGACCTGCAGAACACGCCGCTGCTCGTGCAGGGCGGCGGCCGCGACGGCCCGGGCGTGCTGACGCTGCTCTCCAGCGTCTCCTCGATCAAGCGCATGCCGACGCAGACCGTGATCAACCACGTCAACACCTCGCCGACCTTCAACGTCTACGCCGCCGTGCAGGACCGCGACCTCGGCTCGGTGGCGGGCGAGATCGACCGGATCGTGCAGGAGGAGCAGAAGAATCTCGCGGCGCCCGACAAGATCGTCGTGCGCGGCCAGATCGAGAACATGCGCTCGGCCTTCTTCCGGCTGGAGGTGGGCCTCGGCATCGCGCTGATCGCGGTCTACCTGCTGATGGCCGTAAACTATCAGAGCTGGGGCGATCCCTTCGTGGTGCTCGCCGCCCTGCCGCTCGCCTTCTGCGGGATCACCGCCGGCCTGTTCATCACCGGTACCGCCTTCTCGATCCCCTCGCTGTTCGGGGCGATCATGTCGGTGGGCATCGCCTCCGCCAACTCGATCCTGCTCGTCACCTTCGCCAAGGAACACCGCGAGGCCACCGGCTGCACGGCCTTCGAGGCGGCGATCGCGGCGGGCGAGACCCGCCTGCGGCCGGTGCTGATGACGGCCGGCGCGATGTTCCTGGGCCTGATCCCGATGGCGATCGGCTCGGGGGAGGGCGGCGAGCAGAACGCGGCGCTCGCCCGCGCGGTGATGGGCGGCATCGCGCTCGGCACGCCCGCGACGCTGCTGTTCGTGCCGTTTCTCTACAGTCTGCTGCGCCGCGGCGCGGTGAAGCCTATCGAGGATTACGTATGATCCGGTGCAGGCTCGCTGCAACGATGGCGTGCGCATCCCCTCTCCCCGCGTGCGGGGAGAGGGAGAGCGCGCACCGAGGGGTGTCTGGCCTTTGGCAAAGGAACTGATGTGAGCGGGACCGAAGACGATATCCCGCCGCCGCCGGGCAAGGGACCGTTCCTGTTAGTCGCCCTCATGGCGCTCGGCCTGTTGGCCTATGGCGGCTACGGCCATTGGCAGCGCGATGCGGCTGCCACCGAGAGCCGCCGCAAGGTCATCGAGCAGGTGCCCAAGCTCCGCGCCGTCACTGCCGAAAAGATCGATACGCCGGTCGCCCTGACGCTGCCGGGCCAGACCGAGGCCTTCGCCACCGCCCGGATCTTCGCCCGCGCCACCGGCTACATCGCCGAGCGCAACGTCGATATCGGCTCGCGAGTGAAGGCGGGCGACCGCCTGCTGCGCATCGCCGCCCCCGACCTCGACCAGCAGCTCGCCCAGCAGGAAGCCCAGCTTGGGCAGCTCCGCGCGCAATTGCTGCGGGCCAAGGCGATGGTCGATCAGGCCAAGGCCAATGTCAGCCTCGCCCAGGTCACCAACTCCCGCACCTCGACCCTCGCCGGCCAGGGTTGGGCCTCGAAGCAGAACGCCGACAACTCCCAGGCGAGCGTGCTGAGCCAGAACGCCAACCTCGCCTCGGCGGAGGCCGACGTGAAGGTGGCCGAGGCCAACATCAAGGCGCAGCAGGCCACAGTCGACCGGCTCAAGGCGCTCACCGGTTTCGAGATCGTCACCGCGCCCTTCGACGGCGTGGTCACCACACGCAGCGTCGATGTCGGCGACCTCGTCACGGCCGATGCCGGCAGCGGCACGCCGCTCATCGCCATGGTCCAGGACGACGTGCTGCGCATTTCGGTCAACGTGCCCCAGAACGCCTCCGTCGGCGTGAAGCCCGGTATCTCCGCGACCATCAAGGTGCCGCAGATGCCGGACCGCAGCTTTTCCGGCACGGTCGAGCGCAGTTCGGTGGCGCTGCTCTCGGCCTCGCGCACGCTGACGACGCAGGTCGACGTGCCGAACAAGGACTTCGCGCTCCAGGCCGGGCTCTATGTCTACGTGACGCTGCAGATCCCGCGCACGGCGCCCTCGGTGCGGGTTCCGGCGGAGGCGATGGTGTTCAACCAGCGCGGCACCCAGGTCGCGGTCGCCACCCCCGACGGTACCCTGTCGTGGCGCAACATCCACATCCGGCGCGATCTGGGCGCGACCATCGAGGTCGACGAAGGCCTCGACGGCCACGAGCGCGTCGTGATCAGCCCGCCGCCGGACATCCGGGACGGCCAGAAGATCGAGCTCCAGCCGGAGAAGGACGACGGCAAGCCGATGCAGGCGGCGCAGCGTTAGGCGGGGAGCGGTCAGGACGTCGCAGGCGTTACCATTCCCGAGGCTCGGATTCGATCAGCGCGGGAATTCGCTGTATACTCAAGCTTCAGAGGGGCCTGCCAGTTGCAGGCGACGCGCGAGAGACGACCATGCGTGCCGGACCGGCTTTCCAAGCGATCCTTTCCCGCACGGCAGCGGTGCTCGTCACCGTCTTCTCGCTATCGGCGGCCCCAGCGGGCGCACAGACCTTCCAGACGGCCGCGCCCCACGCGATCCTGATCGACGCCGAATCCGGCGCGGTGCTGTTCGAGAAGGCGCCGGACGAGCCGTTCTCTCCGGCCAGCATGGCCAAGCTGATGACCACGGAACTGGTCTTCGGCGCTCTCAAGGAGGGCCGGCTGACCATGGATTCCGAGTTCACGGTGACCGAGGACGCCTGGAAGCGGGGCGGGGCCGGCGGCGGCGGTTCGTCGATGTTCGCGCAGGTCAACAGCCGCATCAAGCTGTCGGACCTGCTGCGCGGGCTCATCGTGCAGTCCGGCAACGACGCCGCCATCACCATCGCCGAGAACATGGCCGGCACGGAGGAGGCCTTCGCCGGACTGATGAACCAGAAGGCCAAGGAGATCGGGCTGACGCGCTCGACCTTCCGCAACGCCACCGGCTACTCGGCCCCCGACCAGAAGGTGACGGCGCGCGACATGGCACGGATCGCCGCGCACATCATCGACACCTATCCGGACCTCTACAAGATCTTCGCCGAGCGCGAGTTCACCTGGAACAAGATCAAGCAGCAGAACCGCAACCCGCTGCTTACCCTCGACATCGGGGCCGACGGTCTCAAGACCGGCTACCTCGAGGAATCCGGCTACGCGCTGACCGGCTCGGCGGTGCAGAACGGCCAGCGCCTGATCATGGTGCTGTCGGGCCTCAAGACCGCCCGCGACCGCGCCTCGGAAGCGCGCAAGCTCATGGAATGGGGCTTTCGCGCTTTCGAGAACCGGCAGGTCTTCCAGCCGGGCGAGACCGTGGCCGAGGTGCCCGTCTTCGGCGGCGAGAAGGGCGCTGTGGCGGTCGTCGCCAAGAAGCCCGTGCGCCTGTTGCAGCCGCGCGGCTCCACCGAGCGCATGAGCGCCCGCGTCATCTACCAGGGGCCGCTCGTCGCGCCGGTGGAGCAGGGCAAGCGGATCGGCACGCTCCGCGTCATGCGCGGCGAGACCATCGCCCTCGACCAGCCGCTCTTCGCCGCGGAAACCGTGGCCCAGGGCACGCTCACTCAGCGCGCCTTCGACTCGGCACTGGAGGTCGGCGGCGATCTGGTGCGCAAGGCCTTCGACAAGGCCAAGGGTGGAGACAAGAGCGCCGGCGCCTCTTGAACCGTGGACGGGCAGCGGCATCGCAACACCCTGCCGGTCATGCTAGAGGCCTGAGGGCATGACGAACGACGCACCCGAAGCCGCCCTTGAGGGCGTCTTCATCACCTTCGAAGGCGGGGAGGGTGCGGGGAAATCCACGCAGATCCTTCGCCTCGCGACCCATCTGCGCGAGCGCACCGGCCGCGCGGTGGTGACCACCCGCGAGCCAGGAGGTACGCCGAAGGCCGAGGCGATCCGCGAGGCGGTGCTGGCCGGCGCGGCCAAGCCGCACGGGGCCTTCGCCGAGGCGCTGATGTTCTCCGCCGCCCGCATCGACCATCTCGACCGGCTGATCCGCCCGGCCCTGTCCCAGGGCGCGGTCGTGCTCTGCGACCGCTTTTCGGACTCGACCCGCGCCTATCAGGGCGCGGCCGGCGGCGTCGGAGAGAGCGTGCTGCGCGCGCTCGAGCGCGTGGTGGTCGGCGAGACGCATCCGCACCTCACGCTGATCCTCGACCTGCCGCCCGAAACCGGCCTCGCCCGCGCCCGCAAGCGCGCCGCCGCTTCGAACGGGGAGGGCGAGGCCGATCGCTTCGAGGCCGAGGCGCTCGGCTTCCACGAGCGCCTGCGCACCGCCTTTCGCGCCATCGCCGAGGCCGAGCCGGGGCGTTGCGCCGTGATCGATGCGACGGCGGAGCCCGATGCCGTGGAAGCGGCGATTCGCGAGGCGGTCGCCGCCCGCCTGCCCGCACTCTCCGAGGACCGGAAGGCTCGCGAAAATGCCGCCTGAACTCGCACGCGAGACCGCGGAAGCGGGCGATCTCCAAAACATTCCCCGCCCCCGCGAGCAGAACCGCCTCGTCGGTCACGAGGCGGCGGAGGCTGCCTTCGAAGAGGCCATGCGCTCCGGCCGGCTGCATCATGCCTGGCTGATCGGCGGCCCGCGCGGCATCGGCAAGGCGACCCTCGCCTACCGGGTCGCGCGCCGCCTCGTCGCCGACCCGCGCACGCTCGGTAACCCTGAGAGCCTCGACGTGCCGCCGGGGCACCCGGCCGCGCGTCAGGTCGCGGCCCTGTCGCACCCGAACCTCGTGGCGCTCAGGCGCGTCCAGGCCCCCAATGCCAAGACGTTGCCGACGAAGATCCCCGTCGAGGCGGCGCGAAAGGCCCTCGACCTCTTTGCCGAGACGGCGGGCGGGGAGGGGGGCTACCGTGTCTGCATCGTCGACAGCGCCGAGGACCTCAACGCCAACAGCGCCAACGCGCTTCTCAAGATGGTCGAGGAGCCGCCTCCCCGCGCGCTCTTCCTCATCGTCAGCCACGCGCCGGGCCGCCTCCTCCCGACGATCCGCTCGCGCTGCCGCAAGCTCAGCCTGCGGCCGTTGGAGCAGGATCAGGTCGAGGCGGTGATCGCGGGGTTTCCGGCGCCCTTCGCGCAGCCGGAGCTGGAGGCGATCGCGCGGGCCGCCGCGCTCGGCGAGGGCTCGGTCTCGCGCGCCGTGGCGCTGCTCGATTCCGCGACGGCCGGCGTAGTGCGCGAGGTTCGCATGCTGTTGTCGAGCCCGCACGATCCGGACTGGCGCCGCATCCTGAAGCTCGCCGACACGCTCTCCGGCCGCGATGCCGACGAGCTCTTCGCCACCGCCCTCGACACGCTGCAGCGCTTCCTCTCCGGCGAGATCGACCGCCGCAAGGGAGAGGGGGCGGCGCGCCTCCTCGGGCTCGTCGAGGCCGCCGACCGGATCGGCGCAAAGGCGCGCGAGGCGGCGGTGTACAATCTCGACCGGCGGCCGCTGGTGCTGTCGCTGTTCGGCGAGGTGGCCGGGGCGATGCGCCAGGCTTGATCTGAAACGCAATTTTCCGAAGCCGCTTGGCGGCTTCGAGGCGCGAAGAGCGCCGCGCGGAGTGGGCTTACCGAGACGGTCGTCTTGGTATGCGTCGAGCGGAGCGAAAGCCTGAGCCCGCGGATGCGGGCGCCGGCGACTGAGGCTGAGCGACAAACCGAGGCAGGCGCTGCCAAGCGCTTGCCTCGCTTGATCGTCGGTTGCGTCGGCAGGCCGGCCGCGCGACAAGGCGGCTTCCCGATCCCGCTCCATTCAGCGATCCCGAAAGCCTCCAGACGTGAGCGACACGGCGCAGCGCAGCTTCAGCATCACCACGGCGATCTCGTATCCCAACGGGATGCCGCATATCGGCCATGCCTACGAGGTGATCGCCACGGACGCGATCGCGCGCTTCAAGCGGCTCGACGGCTACGACGTCCAGTTCACCACGGGCACCGACGAGCACGGCCTCAAGATCCAGCAGGCCGCGACCAGGGCCGGCACCACGCCGCGCGCCTTCGTCGATGACATGGCCGCGCGCTTCAAGGGCATGGCCGACGCGCTGAACTGCTCCTACGACCGCTTCATCCGCACCACCGAGCCCGAGCATTACGCCGCGGTGCAGGAGGTCTGGCGGCGCATGGAGGCCAACGGCGACATCTACCTCGCCAAGTATTCCGGCTGGTACTCGGTACGCGACGAGGCCTATTTCGACGAGGCCGAGACGGTGCTGCAGCCGGACGGCACGCGCCGCACGCTCAAGACCGACACGCCCGTCGAGTGGATGGAGGAGGAGAACTTTCTCTTTCGCCTCTCGGCCTATGAGGATCGGCTGCTGAAGCTCTACGCCGAGCAGCCGGACTTTGTCGGGCCCGATACCCGCATGAACGAAGTCGCGAGCTTCGTGCGCGGCGGACTCAAGGACCTCTCGATCAGCCGCACCACCTTCGACTGGGGCGTGCCGGTGCCGGGCCATCCGGCGCACGTGATGTACGTCTGGATCGACGCGCTCACGAATTATCTGACCGTCACCGGCTTCCCTGACGAGACCGATCCCCGAAAGAAGTACTGGCCGGCGGATCTGCACGTCATAGGCAAGGACATCGTCCGCTTCCACGCGGTCTACTGGCCGGCCTTCCTGATGTCGGCGGGCCTGCCGCTGCCGCGGCGCGTCTTCGGCCACGGCTTCCTGCTCTCAAAGGGCGAGAAGATGTCGAAGTCGCTCGGCAACGTCGTCGACCCGATGGATCTCGTCTCGACCTACGGCGTCGATCCGGTGCGCTATTTCTGCCTGCGCGAGGTGCCGTTCGGCGGCGACGGCAGCTACAGCCACGAGGCGATCATCAACCGCATCAATGCGGACCTCGCCAACGACCTCGGCAACCTCGCCCAGCGCTCGCTCTCCATGATCGCCAAGAACTGCGAGGGCGCGGTCCCCGAAGCGGGTGCGTTCACGCAGGCCGACCAGACCCTTCTCGCCGCCGCCGCGGCGCTGCCCGAGACGGCGAGAGGGCTGATGAAGGACCTCGCCCTCCACCAGATCCTCGCCGAGATCTGGACGGTGGTGGCTGACGCCAACCGCTACTTCGCCTCGGAAGAGCCGTGGCGGCTGAAGAAGTCCGATCCGGCGCGCATGAACACCGTGCTCTACGTCACGGTCGAAACCCTGCGCCGCGTCGGCATCCTGGTACAGCCCTTCGTGCCGAATGCGGCCGGGGTGCTGCTCGACCTGCTGGCCGTGCCGGTGCAGGCGCGTCTCTTCGCGCAGGTCGGCGAGGCCCACCGCTTGCAGGCCGGCACCCCGTTGCCGGCACCGAGCCCGATCTTCCCGCGTTTCGAAAAACCCGAGGCGGCCTGAGGCCGTCCGCTCAGAGGATGTGAAACAGCCGATCCATGCTGGTCGACAGTCACTGCCATCTCGATTTTCCCGACTTCGCCGAGGACATCCCCGGCGTGATCGCCCGCGCGGAGGCCGCGGGCGTCACCCGGATGCTCACGATTTCGACGCGGGTCGCTAAGGCCGAGGCCTATCGCGCCATCGCCGAGGCGCATCCCCAGGTCTGGTACACGGTGGGAACCCATCCCCACGGCGCCGCCGAGGAGCCGGACGTTTCCGCCGAGACCCTCGCCGGCCTGACGCAGCACCCGCGTTGCGTCGGCATCGGCGAGGCCGGGCTCGACTATCACTACGAGGAGGCGGCCCCGCAGGCGGTGCAGGAACGAGTGTTTCGCGCCCACGTCACCGCGGCCCGCGCCACCGGCCTGCCGCTGGTGATCCATTCGCGCGATGCCGACGCGCATATGGAGGCGGTGCTCTCGGACGAGGTCAGGCGCGGCCCGTTCAAGGCGATCCTGCACTGCTTCTCCTCCGGTGCCCGGCTGGCGCGGGTCGGGGTCGAACTCGGCCTCTACCTCTCCTTCTCCGGCATCGTCACCTTCCGCCGCTCGCACGAACTGCGCGAGATCGCGCTCGCGGTGCCGCAGGACCGGATGCTGGTGGAGACCGACGCGCCGTTCCTCGCCCCCGAGCCGCATCGCGGCCGCCGTTGCGAGCCCGCCCACACCGCCGACACCGCCCGCTCGCTGGCCAAGACCCTCGATCTGCCCTTCGAGACCCTGGCCGCGCAGACCACTGAAAATTTCTATCGGCTGTTCGACAAGGCGGCCGCCCTGGAGGGCAGGACGGCATGAGGAGCGGACAACGCAGATGCCGTCCCTGACCCTGCGCATCCTCGGCTGCGGCTCGTCGGGCGGCGTCCCGCGGGTCGGCTACGGCTGGGGCGCCTGCGACCCGAACGACCCGAAGAACCGCCGCCGCCGCTGCTCGCTTCTCGTCGAGCGGCAGGAGGGGGAGGGTACGACCACCCTTCTCGTCGACACGTCGCCCGACCTGCGCGAACAGCTCCTCGATGCGGGCGTGGGCCGGCTCGACGCGGTGCTGTTCACCCATGCCCATGCCGACCACACCCACGGCATCGACGACCTGCGCCCGCTGGTGCTGACCATGCGCCGGCGCATTCCGGTTCATGCCGACGCCTTCACCCAGTCCCTGTTGAGGACCCGCTTCGGCTACGCCTTCGAGACGCCGCCAGGCAGCCTCTACCCGCCGATCCTCGACATGCACGCCTTCGACGCGGCAGCGACGGTGACGGTGGACGGGGAGGGCGGTGCGATCGAGGCCCTCCCCTTCGCGATGGAGCACGGCAACGAGGAGGCGCACGGCTTCCGCTTCGGGCCCGCCGCCTACGCCCCCGACGTCAGCCTGATGCCCGAGGCCGCCAAGGCGCGGCTCCAGGGCCTCGACCTGCTGATCGTCGACGCCCTGCGCGAGACCCCTCACCCGTCGCATTACTCGGTATCGGACGCGCTCGCGCTGATCGAGGAGGTCGCGCCGCGCCGCGCCATCCTGACCAACCTCCACACCGATCTCGACTACGAGACGCTGGCGAAGAAGCTGCCGCCGGGCGTGGTGCCGGCCCATGACGGGTTCGGTGTGGTCGTGGATCTGTGATCCCGACGGCCTCGGCCTTCGGCAAGCGCGACTGCGCGCCGCCGCCGGCGCGGCGGACCTCCTCGACGCGGGGCATCGAGGACACTCGAGAAATCAGGGGTTCGCCCGCAAAAGCTCCGGGCGAAAGAACAATCCGGCCTTGAGGCTGTCGCCGATCCGGTTCGCGCGCTCCGACAGGATCGCGGCGATCTCCGGTGCGAAGGCCTCTGCCGCGGTCTGCGAAAACAGCCCGAGCCAGCGCTCGAAATGCGCCAGGCCGAGGCCGCCGATCGCCTGATGCTTGCCGAACGGATTGCCCTTGTAGCGCCCGCTCTTGAGCAGCACCGACGACCAGAAATCGCGGATCTTGGCGAGATGGCGCGGCCAGTCGCCGTCCGCGATCCGTGCCGCGAACACCGGCCCGATCACGGCGTCGCACCGGACCTTGGCGTAGAAGGCGTCGAGGAACAGGCCGAGCGTCTCCTCGGTCAGCGCCTCGTACGGAGCGCGGGGAGGGGGCGTAGACACCCCTTCCCGATCAGTTTCGGGCGAGCGAGGGCTGGACCAGGCCGGCGCCGGCCAGGATCTGCACCGCGGCGGCTTTGGCGAGCTGGCGATAGCCGGCATCGGTCATGTGGAGGCCGTCCGGGCCGATCATCTGCTGCGGCGTCATCAGCCCGCGGGTGACCCAGGCGCGCATCATGTCGTGGCGCGGGATCACCGGCACGCCGAGTTCGGCCGAGAGCTCGTGCAGGGCCTCGCCGTACTCGGCGGCATTCGCGACGCCGCTGAGCCGCTGGCACCATTGCTGGTCCATGAGCACCACGTCCGAGCCGGCGGCCCGAATCGCCAGGATGCCCGCGCGGGTGAGTTCCTTGAAGCGCTCCACCGGCACGCCCTTGAGCGGATCGTTGCTGCCGGTCTGCCAGACCACGAGGTCCGGATGCTCGGCGATGACGTCGCGCTCCAGGCGCCCGGCCATGTCCCGGGCATCGTCGCCGCCCTTGCCGCGGTTGATCACCGTGACCGACCGGCGGCTCGACGCGCCGATCTGCAGGCGATCCTCGAGATCGGTCTCCAGCAGGGCCGGGTAGGTGGCCGCCGGCGAGGAGGCGCCCGCCCCCGCGGTCGAGGACGAACCGAAGGCGACGATGCGGATGTCGCCGTCCTTGCCCAGCAGTGAAGCCAGCCGCGCCAGCTTGATCGAGACCCGCTCGGACGCCACGCGCTGCCGTTCGACGGCCCGCGGCGTCGCCGTCGGCGCGAGATCCGGCTGCGCCAGGGCAGGGAGCCCGGCAGCGGTCGCGAGCAGGGCCAGACCGAAACACGAGAAGCGCAGGGACATCAGCATCGGATTCGAGGGCTGGGATCGCCGGGAAGCGTGTCGGGAGGCCATAAAGGGAGGCCATGACGGGAGATTGTGACATTAGCGCGAGCGCCGCCGAAGCGTGGCTGCGATTCAATGTGAACGATTGCTTTGCGTGCGACCTGTGCCGATGCGGCGACACCCCCAGCGGACCGCCTTCCAGGCCCCCTGCCCCTGAAAATAGAGGCTTAGGTTCCATAATATATCTTATGCGAATGG
>NZ_VRVE01000103.1:0-13430 GCF_008040035.1 Methylobacterium sp. WL9 | reverse complement strand
CCGGTCCGTGGCGGGCCGGCGCGCGGGCGGCGCGGCACGATTGGGTGCTCTGCCTGGAGGCCGGCGACCTGCCGCGCGAGGGCTGGATCCGCAGCGTCGACCGCTTCGTCGGCACGGCCCGCCCGGAGGTCTCGCTCGCCCGCCTGCGCCGCCCCCATGCTGGAATCGGCGACCGCCTCGCCGCCCACATCGAGCGCCTGTTCGGCGCCCGGAGCCCGCGGGCCGGCGACCTCGTGCGCCGCGAAACCCTGCTCGCCGGATCGGGTCTGTCGCCGCGCCAGAGGCCGCGGGCAATGTCGGCGGGGCTGGATCGCTCCTGACGGTTTGGCTGAGGTCAGTCCTCCCCGTCACAGTGCCGACGCGTCCGGCGGAGGATTTCCGCCGTGCCGTCCGGTCTCAACCCAGCGCCAGCCGCACCACGCCCGTCGCCGCGTCGGCTCCGGCGAGCCGCGGCCCGCGGATTTCCGGTTGCGCCTGCTCGAAGGCGTCGAGCGTCGCGTTCACGGCCGCCACCAGCACCCCCTCCCCGTCGGCGATCCGCGGCCGGGCGGCCTCGGCGAGGCGGGTGACGAGAACCTGTTCGTGCTGCGGCTGCAGCGGTCCCTCCGCCTGCTGGGCGTAGGCCGAAAAGACCTGTTCGGCGAGGCTGCGGGCGGCATGGTCGGGGGCTGGCGTGTCGCTCATGGTTCTGGGCGCGATCCGTTCTAAGGGAGAGGCGAACGATCTCGGGCGCCGGCCGACCGGCGAAAGTCTCCCTGCCGCAGCATGCCGCACCCCTGCCCCATCGTGGACAGGCGCAGGCCGCCGGCCGCATCATGCGCCGGCCGGAGGCCGTTCCGCATGCAGCGCCCGCCCTATTCCTACCGCGACGACCCGGCCGTGCCGGCGTTTCCGGACGACCTGCCCGTGGTGGTGTTCGACGGCGTCTGCGGCATGTGCTCGGCCTTCGTGCGTCTGTTGCTCGCGATCGACGGCACGACGGAGCGCCACCGCTTCATCTCCGCGCAAGCGCCGCTCGGTGCGGCGCTCTACCGGCATTACGGCCGCGTGCCCGACGAGACCTTCCTCGTGCTGACCGATGGCCGCTGCCGGGTGAAGGCCGATGCGGTGCTGGCGACCTTCGCCGGGCTTGGGCCGGCGTGGTCGCTGCCCGCCCGCGCGGCCCGCCTCGTCCCGCCGCGCTGGGCCGACGCCGCCTACAATTGCGTGGCGAAGAACCGTTATCGGATCTGGGGCGGCCGCGACACCTGCCTCCGCCCGCCGCCGGGGACCGAGGCGCGGTTCCTGGCCTGACGCCATCCGGGTGATGCCTACCGGCCGGCGGATTTCGCGAACTCCACCGCAAAGCTCAACTCCGTGAAACCCTCCAGCGTCAGCAGCTTGTCGGGCGGCGGCGCGAAGGGGGATGCAGCCTTCGCGGCCCGGAGGGCGCGGTCGTCGAGGGCGGGCACGCCCGAACTCTCCTCGATCGCGGCGCCCTCCAGGGTGCCGTCGGCACCGATGCGAATGCGGATCGTCACGCTGCCGCCGGGCGCGTCGGCCTCGGCCGTCTCGCCGGCCTGCGTGATCCGGGTGACCACCGTCGCGACCCAGCGGTTCGGCGTGAGTTTTGGAGGGCGGGGCTCTTGCCGCTGCTCCGCCGGGCCGGGTTGCGGCCGGGCATCGGCCCCGTGCGGGGCGCCGGCGAGGGCGAGCAGCGCGAGGCCGGGAAGAACCGTTCGGAACACCATGAAGGCGGCGCCTTGTCGGGGACGTCGTGGATAGGAGGGCCGAACGAAAAAGGGCGCCCGAAGGCGCCCTGCCGAGCGAGCGCTCAGGCTCACATCTTCTTCTTCTTCATCGACTTCTGCTGCATCTTTCCGCCCGACATCTTGCCGCCGGACATGCTGCCGCCCTTGGTGTCGGTCGCGTTCGAGCCCGTCTCCATGGCGCTCTTGCCGGCGGCGGAGGCGCCCGTGAGGCCCATGCCGAGGGTGCCGAAGGCGATTGCGGCGGCGAGGGCGATGCCGAATTTCATGGTTTCACTCCCTGAAAGTGATCGAGGCAAACGTTGTTGCCCTTTGACAACAGAATGATGCGGCCGAGGTTCCTCGAACACGGGTTTCACGGGACGGATGCTTCTCCCGTCACCGCTTCACTGCGCGCGCAGAGACGGAGACGACCGGTATGCAGCAGGTCCCTCC
The DNA here is from genome assembly GCF_008040035.1 of Methylobacterium sp. WL9. Taxonomy (NCBI): domain Bacteria; kingdom Pseudomonadati; phylum Pseudomonadota; class Alphaproteobacteria; order Hyphomicrobiales; family Methylobacteriaceae; genus Methylobacterium; species Methylobacterium sp. WL9. The sequence goes on along the minus strand of NZ_VRVE01000103.1, from coordinate 11,247 downwards.
TCTCCCTCTGGGGGAGGTGGCCGCGAAGCGGACGGAGGGCGCTCGGCGTTGCCGGCACAGGCCCGGTGCTGCCCACTCCACCGCGCTGCGCGCGGTCCCCCTCGCCCAGGAGGCGAGGAGACGCACGGCGAACGCTTCAATCGACCGGCAACGGTATCACACGCTGATCGTCCCCCCGCGCCGCAAGTGTTCGTCGAGGCGCGGCAGGATCTCGACGAAGTTGCAGGGACGGTGGCGGTAATCGAGCTGCGCCGAGAGGATGCCGTCCCAGGCATCCTTGCAGGCGCCGGGCGAGCCGGGCAGCACGAAGACGTAGGTCGCCCGGATCACCCCCGCCGTCGCCCGCGACTGCAGCGTCGAGGTGCCGATCTTCTCGTAGCTGATCCTGTGGAAGATCGCCGAAAACCCGTCCATCCGCTTCTCGAACAGGGGCTCGATCGCCTCGGGCGTGACGTCCCGGCCGGTGAAGCCGGTGCCGCCTGTGGTGAGGATCACGTCGATGTCGGGATCGCGCGTCCAGGCCTCGACCTGCAGGCGGATCGCCGGGACCTCGTCCGGCACGATGGCGCGGGCCGCGAGCCGGTGCCCGTCCGTTTCGAGCCGCCCGACCAGGGTGTCCCCGGAGCGGTCGTCCTCGGTCGTACGCGTGTCGGAGACCGTCAGCACGGCGATGGCGAGGGGGATGAAAGGGCGTTCGAGGGCGGTGTCGTTCATGGGGGTCTCGTGGGCGAGCCGTGCGCGTCACCCGGATATGGGGTGTTTGCCCGCGTTGTCTGCCGCAGACCCGCACCGCCGGTCACCCCAGCGGTCGCGGGCATGCGTCTGGTTGCCGTTGCGCCCGTTGCTTAGGTCCCGGCGAGAACAGGGATTTTCGACATGACCAACACGGCACTCATCGTCGGCGCGAGCGGGATCGTCGGCAGCGCGCTGGCGACGCTGCTCGTCGAACGGGGCTGGACGGTCACGGGCCTCGCACGCCGGCCGACGCAGCAGTCAGGCGTCAGGCCGGTGGCGGCCGATCTTCAGGATCCCGCCGGGCTCGCCGCCGCGCTCGACGGTGCCCGGTCGAGCCATCTCTTCATCGCGACCTGGTCGCGTCAGGAGACCGAAGCAGAAAACATCCGCGTGAACGGGGCGATGGTGCGCAACGTCCTCGACGCTGTGCGGCCGGCGAAGTCGCTGCGACATGTCGGGCTCGTCACCGGCCTCAAGCATTATCTCGGGCCGTTCGAAGCCTACGGCCACGGGACCCTGCCGCAGACGCCGTTCCGTGAGGAGCAGGGCCGCCTCGACGTGGCGAATTTCTACTACGCCCAGGAAGACGAAGTGTTCGCGGCCGCCGCGCGCGACGGCTTCACCTGGAGCGTGCACCGGCCGCACACGATCATCGGAAAAGCGGTCGGCAACGCCATGAACATGGGCACGACGCTCGCCGCCTACGCCGTACTCTGTCGCGAGACCGGCCGGCCGTTTCGCTTCCCCGGCTCCCAGGCCCAGTGGGACGGTCTCACCGACATGACCGATGCGCGCATCCTCGCGCGGCAGCTCCTGTGGGCGGCCGAGACCCCGGAAGCGGCCGACGAGGCCTTCAACATCGTCAACGGCGACGTGTTTCGCTGGAAGTGGATGTGGGGTCGGATCGCGGACTGGTTCGGCATCGAGCCCGCGCTGTTCGACGGCACCGTGATGCCGCTGGAGACGCAGATGGCGGAGGACGCCGGACCCTGGCGCGCCATCGCGGCCCGGTACGGGCTGGTGGAGCCGGACCTCGCGCGCCTCGCCTCGCCCTGGCACACCGACGCCGATCTCGGCCGGCCCATCGAGGTCGTCACCGACATGTCGAAGAGCCGGCGCCTCGGGTTTACGGCCTACGAGGCCACCGACGCGGCGTTCGTTTCTCTGTTCGAGCGGCTCCGGGCGGATCGTTTGATCCCGTAGGCCTGCTCCAGGCATGCAAAAGGGCGCCCTTTCCGAGTGATGAGCGAAGGATCGATCGGCCGGACCAGGCCGCCTTCGCCGCCGCGTTCGGCTTCCGCGTGATCTTCGTTAGCAGCGCATCGGCCTTCTTCTCCGCCCGCAGGGTGTCGTCGACGAGCTTGGCCGCTCCCGTGGAGCTGGGGACAGGGGCTCGGATGGAAGCCGCAGGCCGGCTGTCCTCCCCGCGCCCGATCTGCGCTAGGCTCGCTCCGTCCCGACGCGGAGCGGCAGCGCGATGACGAAGGTGGCCGGTGTTCTCCTCGACCTCAGCGGCGTCGTGTTCAGCGGCGGGGCAGCGATCGGCGATGCCGTCGCGAGCATCGCGGATCTGCGCGCGGCCGGGTTGCCGCTGCGCTTCGTCACCAACACGACCTCCGCGCCCCTGCGCAGCCTGGTCGACCTGCTGCGCGATCTCGGGATCGCGGCCGCGCCGGAGGACGTGTTCACCCCGGCGACCGCCGTGCGGGACCTCGTCCGAGCGCGCGGCCTGTCGCCGCGTTTCCTCGTGCAGCCCGCCCTTCTGGAAGACCTCGGCGTCTCGGCCGGCGGCGCGCTCGACGCCGTGGTCGTGGGCGATGCCGGCGCCGGCTTCACCTTCGCGGCGCTCAACGAGGCCTTCCGCCTGATCGACAGCGGGGCTGCGTTCATCGCCCTGGCGCGCAACCGCAGCTTCAAGGACTTGGACGGCCTGCCCAGCCTCGATGCGGGACCCTTCGTCGCCGCCCTCGAATATGCCAGCCGTCGCGAAGCGCATCTCGTCGGAAAGCCGGCGGCGGCCTTCTACGCGGCCGCGCTGGCGCAGCTCGGCACGGAGCCGGGCGAGACCGTGATGATCGGCGACGACGTGGAATCCGACGTGGCCGGCGCCATGGAAGCCGGGATGGCCGGGCTCCTGGTCCGCACCGGAAAGTACAGGGCCGGAGACGAGGAGCGCATCGACCCCGCCCCGACCGCCATCGTCGCCGACCTGCGGGAAGGGGTGGCGTGGATCTTGGCGCGGGCTCGATAGTCCGGACAGACAAAAGGGCGCCCCGAACAGGGCGCCCTTCGCATTACGGCAGGCGATGTGCCGGCCGGATCAGGCGGCCTTCGCCGCCGCGTTCAGCTTCTGCGCGATCTTCGTCAGCAGCGCGTCGGCCTTCTTCTCTTCCTGCAGGGTCTCGTCCAGAAGCTTGGCAGCATCGGTGTGGCCGAGCAGCGTCGCCCAGGTCTTCAGGGTGCCGTAGCGGGCGATCTCGTAATGCTCGACGGCCTGGGCGCAGGCGGCCAGCACCGAATCGCCGGCCGGAGTGCCGCCGAAATCTTCCAGGTCCTCTTCCATCTCGGAGGTGATGCCCTGCATCGCCTCGCAGGTCTTCGAGCGCGCCGTCTTGCCGATGAGCTCGAACACCTGCTGCAGGCGCTCGACCTGCACGGCGCTCTCCTCGCCATGCGTGATGAAGGCCTGCTTCAGGTCGTCGTGCTCGGCCGCCTTGGCGGACTTCTTGAGCGCCTTCACCGACTGCTTCTCGGCCCAGTAGACGTCCTTAAGGGTCTCGTAGAAGGCGTCGTCGAGGGTCTTTTCCTTGTTGGCCATGGGGTCTGCCTTCCGAATGGGAATGGGGTGGAGATGCGCGGCCGTGGATCGGCCTGCACGTTGCCAGCGGGAACGTGCCCTGGGCCGGATAGGTCCTGATTCCCCGGGGAGCCTCGCGCTCCGTACGGTTTGAGACGGTTCTCGCCAAAAAGTCTCCCCCGTCGGCGACCGTGGCGCAGGGGCAGCCTGCCGCCGCCGGACGTAGCGCGCGGCGGGTTGCGCCCTTATACCGCCGGGCAAACACCTCTCGCGCGAGACCGCCCATGATCCCCCGTTACTCCCGCCCCGCGATGGCCGCGATCTGGTCGCCGGAGAGCCGGTTCCGGATCTGGTTCGAGATCGAGGCGCATGCGACCTCGGCGCTCGCCGAGATCGGCGTCGTGCCGAAGGAGGCCGCCGAGAAGGTCTGGGAGAAGGGCCGTGACGCGGTGTTCGATGTCGCCCGCATCGACGCCATCGAGGCCGTGACCAAGCACGACGTCATCGCCTTCCTGACGCATCTCGCCGAGATCGTCGGCCCCGAGGCGCGCTTCGTCCACCAGGGCATGACCTCGTCGGACGTGCTCGACACCTGCCTCAACGTGCAGCTGACTCAGGCCGCCGACATTCTGATCGCCGACCTCGACGCGCTGCTCGCCGCCCTCAAACGCCGGGCCTTCGAGCACAAGCTGACCCCGACCATCGGCCGCTCGCACGGCATCCACGCCGAGCCGGTGACGTTCGGGCTCAAGCTGGCGCAGGCCTATGCCGAGTTTGCGCGGAATCGCGAACGGCTCGTCGCCGCGCGTAAGGAAATCGCGACCTGCGCGATCTCCGGGGCCGTCGGCACCTTCGCCAACATCGACCCGCGGGTGGAGGAGTACGTCGCCGAGAAGATGGGGCTCGCGGCCGAGCCGGTCTCGACGCAGGTGATCCCGCGCGACCGCCACGCCATGTTCTTCGCCGTGCTCGGCGTGATCGCTTCGTCGATGGAGCGCCTGGCCATCGAGGTGCGCCACCTGCAGCGCACGGAGGTGCTGGAGGCGGAGGAGTTCTTCTCGGAAGGGCAGAAGGGCTCATCGGCGATGCCGCACAAGCGCAACCCGGTGCTCACCGAGAACATCACGGGGCTCGCCCGCATGGTGCGCGCCTACGTGGTGCCGGCGCTGGAGAACGTGGCGCTTTGGCACGAGCGCGACATCTCGCACTCCTCGGTGGAGCGCATGATCGGCCCCGACGCCACGGTGACGCTGGATTTCGCCCTCGCCCGCATGACCGGGGTGATCGACAAGCTGCTGATCTACCCCGAGCAGATGCAGAAGAACCTCGATAAGCTCGGCGGCCTCGTCCACTCGCAGCGGGTGCTGCTGGCGCTGACGCAGGGCGGCACCTCGCGCGAGGACGCCTACCGGCTGGTCCAGCGCAACGCGATGCCGGTCTGGCGCGGCGAGGGCGATTTTTTGACCTTGCTCAAGGCCGACGCCGAGGTGACGGCGGTGCTCAAGCCCGAGCAGATCGAGGAGTGCTTCGATCTCGGTTACCACCTGAAGCACGTCGACACGATCTTCCGCAGGGTGTTCGGGGAGGCGTGATCCGCGCCGTCATCGCGCGCGCAGCGAAGCGATCCGGGGCAGCATCCGCGACGTCGGCCCGGATTGCTTCGGCTTCGCCTCGCAATGACGGCGGATCCGCACGAAACGTGCATCGAGACTGTCGCGCAAGGAACGAGAGCGAGTCCGAAAAGCCATGTCCCGCACCGCATACGTGAACGGCGAGTACCTGCCGCTGGATCAGGCCCGCGTGCCGGTGATGGATCGCGGCTTTCTCTTCGCGGACGGGATCTACGAGGTCGCGGCCGTGCTGGGCGGACGGCTGATCGACAATGCCGGGCATCTGGCGCGGCTCGAGCGCTCCCTCACCGAGATCGGCATCGCCAACCCGCACACGGCCGAGGCGTGGGAGCGGATCGAGACCGAGCTCGTCGCCCGCAACGGGCTGCAGGAAGGCCTCGTCTACCTCCAGGTCACTCGCGGCGTGGCCGAGCGGGATTTCTCGTTTCCGGCGGCCAGCACGCCCGCGACCGTCGTCGCCTTCACGCAGGCGAAGAACATCACCAGGAATCCGCTGGCGGAGAGTGGGGCCACGGTCGTAACCGTCGAGGATCTTCGCTGGAAGCGGCGCGACATCAAGTCGGTGGCGCTGCTGGCGCAGGTTCTGGCGAAGCAGCAGGCGGCGGAGGCCGGGGCGGCCGAGGCCTTCATGGTTGAGGACGGGGCGATCACCGAGGGCTCGTCCTCCACCGCCTTCATCGTCACGCGGGACGGCACCATCGTCACCCGCCCGCTCTCGAACGCGCTGCTGCCGGGCATCACCCGCCGCGCCGTGATCGCGCTCGCGGCCGAGTTCGGCCTGCGGCTGGAGGAGCGGCTGTTCTCTGTGGATGAGCTGCACGGGGCCGCGGAGGCGTTCTACACCAGCGCCTCGGCCTTCGTGATGCCGGTGGTCTCGGTGGACGGCAAGGCTCTCGGCGACGGCCGGCCCGGTCCGGTGGCCCGGCGCCTGCGTGAGCTCTACTTCACCTTCGCGGAATCGCGGGACTGATCATCCCGCCTGGGCCGCACGGCCAGCACGATCGCCACCACCACGAACAGCGCGAGCCCGCTCCACAGACCCCCGTCCGTCAGCTTCGCGAACGCCGCGGCGGGTAGATCGTCCACAGTGAACGCCGCCGCGACCAGCAGCAGGGCCAGCGGGACGGCGGCGAGGATGGCGAGCCAGCGGGGCATCGCACGAGCGTAGCACCCGCCGCCCCGCGGCCGAAGCCCCGATGCGCCGTGCGGAACGCAGGGCGCGCACGGCCCGTTCTCCCCGCAACAGCGACCATTTGGGGGAACGACCATGCCGAAACTGCTACCCATCGCCTTCGCCGCGACGATCGTCTCCACGGCCGCCGGCGCGCTGGCGCAGGACACCGACCCGAAGCTGCCGCCGCCGAGCCAGCAGGTGCCCGAGAAGATCCGGCCCGAATCCGACGGGTCGGCCGGCGGCGCGACGCTCAGCGAAAAGCTCGAGAAGTCGGACGGCGTCATCAAGCCGCCGGGCGGCGTCGATCCCGAGATCAAGACGATCCCGCCGGACAATTCCGGCAGCTCCATGCCGATCATCAAGCCCCAGGGCGACGCGAAATAGGCGCTCGCTACAACTCTCAGTTCATAACGGCTACGGCGCGTTCTAGCGAGCCGCAGCCGGATACTCTGTCGAAATCAACGTCCTCGCAGGACTGTTGCGTTCCGGTGACATCGCCCTTCGCTATATCCTGTCAGATACAGCGAAGCTTGGTTCCGACTCGCGCGTTCGGCATCGTCTCACGGTGCCGGCCTCTGCGGCCGCGTTCCTCGCAAGATCCATCGCGGGGGCGACGAGACGACGATGCTGCGTTCAGTTCAGGTGGCCGTCTCGGCCTCGGTGTTTGCGATGATGCCGATGCTCGGCGACGGGCCGGCGGCGGAGGAGCGCGATCTCGAGGACAGCCGCCGCGCGAAGCCCGCCCGCCTCGCGCCAAACGCGGCCAAGCCGACGGGAGCCTTCGAACTCGGCGAACTCTCCGCCGTTCTGTCCGAGATCTCGGTCTCTGGAGCGCGGGGCTGGGACGGCCGCTACCGCTCCGCGCTCTCGGAGAGCGTGGTCACGGCGAAGGATGTCTACACCTTCAACAAGAACACCCTCGACGACGCCCTGACGGTGGTGCCGGGCGTCAGCGCCGCCAATACCGGCGGCAGCCGCAACGAGCGCCTCGTCTTCGTGCGCGGCTTCGACCGCTTCCAGGTGCCGCTCTCGATCGACGGCATCCGGGTCTACCTGCCGGCCGACAACCGCCTCGATTTCGGCCGCTTCCTCACGCCGGATCTCGCCGAGATCCAAGTGCAGAAGGGCTTCGTCTCCGTCCTCAACGGACCGGGCGGCATGGGCGGCGCGATCAACCTCGTCACGCGCAAGCCGACGCGAGAGGCGGAAGCCGAGTTCCGCACCGGCGTCGACATCGGCAACCGCGGCGCCCCCTCGGCCTTTAACGGCTTCGGCGTCGTCGGCACGCGCCAGGAGAACTACTATCTCCAGGCGAGCGGGACGGTGCGCGACAGCGACGGCTGGTTCCTCTCGCAAGGGTTCCGGCCGATCCCGATCGGCGGCGGCCCGGCGATCGAGGATGGCGGCCGGCGCGACTTCTCGGCCGTCAGCGATTACCGCGTGAACCTCAAGGCCGGCATCACGCCGAACGCCACCGACGAGTACTCGCTGAGCTACACCAAGCAAGCGGGCGTGAAGGGCGCGCCCTACAGCACCTTCGAGCCGGTGCGCGGCATCACCCCGATGCCGCTGCCGTGGGGTACGGCCTACCAGCGCGACTGGCGCTGGCCCTACTGGGACCTCGACAGCCTCTACTTCCTGTCGCGCACCGCGATCGGCAACGATTCGTATCTGCTGTCGCGGGCCTACTACAACACCTTCAACAACCTGCTTTCGGCCTTCGACGACTCGACGTTTTCGAGCCAGCGCCAGCCGCGATCGTTCAACAGCTTCTACGACGACTACGCCTATGGCGGCAGCCTTGAATTCGGTACCGACCTGATCCCGTTCAACACCTTCAAGGCCGCCGCGCATTACCGGCGCGACCGCCATGCCGAGCGCCAGATCTCGGCGCCCGGCCTGTCGACCTCGGTCCTGGAACCGAACCAGGAGAACGTCGAGGACACCTACTCGCTGGCCGTCGAGAACAACTTCCACGCCACCGATCGCCTCGATCTGGTGGTGGGCGTGAGCTACGACCGCAATGCGCTCCGCAAGGTGCAGGATTTCAACACGACCACGCGTGCGCTCTTCGCCTACCCTCTCGGCGGCAGCGACGCGTTCAACGGGCAGGCCGCCGCGATCTACCGCACGAGCGAGACCGGGCGCGTCCATGCCAGCGTCTCGTCCCGCACGCGCTTCCCGAACCTGTTCGAGCGCTTCAGCACGCGCTTCGGCGATGCCGAGCCGAACCCCGACCTCAAGCCCGAGCGCGCCACCAACTACGAGGTCGGCTGGTCGGAGCTGCTGTTCGACACGCTGCGTGTGACGCCGGCCCTGTTCTACAGCGACATCGAGAACGCGATCCAATCGGTCAGCATCGGCAACAACCGGATCCAGAACCAGAACGTCGGCACCGGCCGCTATTACGGCTACGAGGTGGCCACGGAGCTGACGCTGTCGCCCGCGTTCTTCGTGGGGGCGAACTACACCTACCTGCTCCGCGAGCTGAACGATCCGCTCCGGCCTGCCCTGAAGCCGATCGGTACGCCGCGGCACCAGGCCTTCGTCTACGCGACCTGGCAGGCGACGCCGGCCCTGAGTTTCACCCCGAGCGTGGAGATGGCCAGCGGCCGCTTCTCCACCGACCGGCTGGAGAACGCCTTCTTCAAGACCGGCGGCTACGTGCTCCTGAACCTGCAGGCGCAATATGCCTTCGACGCGCACATGACGGCGGCGCTGGGCGTGCGCAACCTGCTCGATACGAACTATTCCCTCGCCTACGGCTTCCCGGAATTCAGGCGCACGGTCTTCGCCAATGTGCGGCTGACGTTCTGATGCCGGCGGCCCTTGCGGTCGAGGCCTCGGGCACCGATCGCCGCATGAAGACAGGTGTGCCGAGTCTGCGAACAATCGACTGCGCGTGGCGGCGCGCATTCGCGCTTTCCGGTTGACGACGGCTCAAGGAGTCGAAGCTTACGGCCGCCGATAGGGGAAGATGTCGCCGCGACCCGGCAAGATCGGCAGCCTCCGAACAACGTCGGGCGGGTCGCCGCGCCACAGGGGGATGCGAAAGACGCGGCCTGCCATTGCGCGATTGCCCTGTGGGCGCCGCCTGCCTTGCTTGACCTGCCTCTTCTGATCGCCGAAGACGCGCCCTATCCTCGCCCCGGCTTCGACGCCGGGGTTTTCGCGCGTGGCGAGGCGGTCGAGTTCCTCGATCCGGCCAGGCGGTCACGGGAAGAAGATCGAGACCTTCATGGCGAACGTCGTCGTCGTAGGCGCCCAGTGGGGTGACGAGGGCAAGGGCAAGATTGTCGACTGGCTCTCCGAGCAGGCCGACATCGTGGTGCGCTTCCAGGGTGGCCACAATGCCGGCCATACCCTCGTCGTCGGCAGCAACGTCTACAAGCTCTCGCTGCTGCCCTCGGGCGTGGTCCGCCCGAACACGCTCGGCGTGATCGGCAACGGCGTCGTGCTCGACCCCTATGCGCTGGTCTCGGAGATCGAGCGCATCACCGGCCAGGGCGTCGAGGTCTCGCGCAAGAACCTGCGCGTGGCCGACAACGCCACGCTGATCCTGTCGCTGCACCGCGAACTCGATGCCCTGCGCGAGGACGGCGCGCCGGGCACCAAGATCGGCACCACCAAGCGCGGCATCGGCCCGGCCTACGAGGACAAGGTCGGCCGCCGCGCCATCCGCCTGATGGACCTGTCCGAGCCGGACAACCTCGGGCCGAAGATCGAGCGGCTGCTCGCCCACCACAATGCGCTGCGCCGGGGCTTCGGCCTGCCCGAGATCGCGGAAAAGACGATCTACGACGAGCTGACCGGCATCGCCGACAAGGTGCTGCCCTACCAGGACACGGTCTGGCGCCTGCTCGACGAGGCTCGCCGCGCCGGCAAGCGCATCCTGTTCGAGGGCGCGCAGGGCGCGCTACTCGATGTCGATCACGGCACCTATCCGTTCGTGACCTCCTCCAACACGGTCGCCGGCCAAGCCGCGACCGGCTCCGGCCTCGGCCCGGGCGCGGTCGGCTACGTGCTCGGCATCGCCAAGGCCTACACCACGCGGGTCGGCGAAGGCCCCTTCCCCACCGAGCTGTTCGACGAGGACGGCCGCCTGATCGGCGAGCGCGGCCACGAGTTCGGCACCGTCACCGGCCGCCAGCGCCGCTGCGGCTGGTTCGACGCCTGCCTCGTGCGCCAGACCGTGCGCACTTCCGGCATCGACGGCATCGCGCTGACCAAGCTCGACGTGCTCGACGGGTTCAAGGAAATCCGGATCTGCACCGCCTACGATCTCGACGGCACGCGCCTAGACCATCTTCCCGCGAGCCAGGGCGCGCAGCAGCGCGTCGTGCCGGTCTACGAGACGTTCCAGGGCTGGGAAGGCACCACGGCGGGCGCCCGCTCTTGGTCCGAGCTGCCGGCGCAGGCGATCAAGTACGTGCGGCGGATCGAGGAGCTGATCGGCGCGCCGGTGGCCCTGCTCTCTACCTCGCCCGAGCGCGACGACACCATCCTGATGCACAACCCCTTCGAGGACTGAAGCGCTTTCCGATGATGGGGATGCCGGTTCGTCGCCATGAGGCGCAGCTAAACCAAAGCTTAGCGCCGGGGTCCGATACTGTCGGATCGCGGCTCTAGGCGCCGACGGCGGGAACGGGCGGATCAGGGCACGATGGCCGATTACTATCCGTTGCTGGCACGGGCGCTCGACGCCCTGCCGGATCGCACCCCGGCCCTGCGCAAGGCCGTGTACGACCGCGCCCGCTCTGCGCTGATCGGCCAGCTCCGCACGCTCGAACCGCCGCTGCCGGACGAGGCGATCGAGACCGAGCGCAAGGCGCTCGACGCTGCGATCGAACGGCTCGAAGCCGCCTACGGCACCCCGGTCGCGCCTCTGCCGCCGCCGCCGCCCCAGGCGG
>NZ_VRVE01000102.1:0-13639 GCF_008040035.1 Methylobacterium sp. WL9 | reverse complement strand
GCCCGGACCAGGGCCGCGACGAGGTCCGCAAGGCCGAGGCCCGGCCGCCGCGGCGCGAACGCCCGGTCGATCCGGACTCGCCCTTCGCCAAGCTCGCCGCCCTCAAGGCGCAGCTTGAATCCGGCGACGGCGGCAAGCGCTGATCCGATGGGGAGACCGTCGCGGGAGCACCGGCCCGGTTGAGCGGCGAACGCCAGCGCCTCGACAAATGGCTCTGGTTCGCGCGCTTCGCCAAGACGCGCTCTCTCGCCGCACGCCTCGTCACCGACGGGCATGTGCGGATCAACGGCAGGCGGGCCGAGGCCCCGGCCAAGGGCGTCGCCGTCGGCGACGTGCTCACGATCGCGGCGCTACACGTCACGGCGCTGGTGCGCGTGGTCGATCTCGGGCAGCGACGCGGCCCGGCGTCGGAGGCCCGAGGGCTTTACGCAGAACTCGGCGGCGTCCAGGCGTCGCCGGACGATCCGGACACGCTGTAGCAGCCCCGCCCCACCAGCATGGCGGCGAAGCGACACCGGGTCGCCGAGGCGTTCCTGGCAGTCCGCATCGGCTTGTCAGCCCCGTGGGCAGCGGCTAAGGCGCACGAACGCGTGCAGCCCTGTTTCTGGGATCCACGCCGCCCGACGGGAAACCAGCGCCCGACGGACCGACACGGTCCGTCGCCGCACGCGGCAGGACAGGCCCGAGAAAGCGTACCGAGGACCGAGCAGCCCATGACCTACGTCGTCACCGACAACTGCATCAAGTGCAAGTACATGGACTGCGTCGAGGTCTGCCCGGTAGACTGCTTCTACGAAGGCGAGAACATGCTCGTCATCCATCCGGACGAGTGCATCGATTGCGGCGTCTGCGAGCCGGAATGCCCGGCCGAGGCGATCAAGCCGGACACCGAGCCGAGCCTCGAGAGCTGGCTCAAGCTCAACACCGACTACGCCAAGAGCTGGCCGAACATCACCCAGAAGAAGGACGCCCCCTCCGACGCCAAGCAGTGGGACGGGGTCGCCAACAAGCTCGAAGAGCATTTCTCGGCCAACCCCGGCACCGGCGACTGAACGGGATCGCCAAGGCGGCGACCGAGAGCCGCAGGCGGGGAAACTCCGCCTCGGGCCAGGCCGGGAAGGACCACCTCCATAGGGCCCGACGGGAGCGAACGCACCGCGAGCCGCCTGCGCGGACGCTTGGGCGTGCGCCGGCAATCCTTTGATTCGGAGCCCGGATTGTGGTAGACCTGTGTCTGCCGTCGCCTTCGCTTGACGTGCTCCCTCCGCCGTCCCCCTGCGGCTCCAGCTTTGGATAGAGGTTGCATGTGATCGACCGTGGAAAGCCCCGATGCTTTCCGCGGCGATCTAGTCTTTGCTTGGACGCATGGTGAGCCCGGGAGCCGGCGGGAGCGTGACGAGCGCCTGCCGGTCGAGTGGTGTGAGCCGGGTATCCCGACCCGGAAGTGACCCTGTGCGGACGCCGATCCGCGCGATGATCTGGAGCCCTTCTCGCATGACCACAGCCAAGAAGACGACGACCGTTGCAGGCCGTCAGGGCTTCAAGACAGGCGAAGCTGTCGTGTATCCGGCTCATGGCGTCGGCCGCATCACCGCGATCGAAGAGCAGGAGATCGCCGGCTACAAGCTCGAGCTGTTCGTCGTCGCGTTCGAGAAGGACAAGATGGTTCTGCGCGTTCCGACCGCGAAGGCCAACAGCGTCGGTATGCGTAAGCTGGCCGAGCCGGAGCTCGTCAAGAAGGCGCTCGACGTGCTCACCGGCCGTGCCCGCGTCAAGCGCACGATGTGGTCGCGCCGCGCCCAGGAATACGAGGCCAAGATCAATTCCGGTGATCTGATCTCGGTCACCGAGGTGGTGCGCGACCTGTTCCGCTCCGAGGCCCAGCCTGAGCAGTCCTACAGCGAGCGTCAGCTCTACGAGGCCGCCCTCGACCGCGTCCTGCGGGAGATCTCTTCGGTGAACAAGATCACCGAGACCGAGGCCCTCAAGCTGATCGAGCAGAGCCTCGCCAAGTCCCCGCGCCGCGCCAAGGCCGATGCCGACACGGATGGCGAAGCCGAGACCGACGACGTTCAGGAAGAGGCTGCCTGAACGGTATCCGCCGCCCCTTTTCATCCAACGTATTCGAGGCCCGGCGCACCACGCCGGGCCTTTTCTTTTGTGGACCATGCCGAACAGCAGCCCTTGAAAATCCCTCGCCTCGTTCCAGGCCGCAGTGCGAACTCCGCGGAACAACGGCGGTGGCAGGATTGTTGTGCCTGAGCCCAGCGAGGGCATGCCCGACCATCTCGGACGCGGCGCGGCTCCTGCTGTCAAAAGACTCTGACCAGAAAGGCACGACGGGGATGGCGGAAATCGCTGGAATTCGGCGTCAGTTCATACGGACCGCGATGGAGGCGCCGTTTCTCGCGAGAGACGAAGAACGCGGCCTCGCGGTCAGCTGGAAAGACCACGGCGACGAACGCGCCCTCCATCGCCTGATCTCGGCCCATATGCGCCTCGTCATCGCATTGGCCGGACGCTTCCGCCATTACGGCCTGCCCATGGCCGACCTCGTCCAAGAGGGCCATGTCGGCCTCATGGAGGCCGCTGCCCGCTTCGAACCTGAGCGGGAGGTTCGGTTCTCCACCTACGCCACATGGTGGATCCGGGCCTCGATCCAGGACTACATCCTGCGCAACTGGTCGATCGTGCGTGGCGGGACGAGTTCCGCCCAGAAGGCTCTGTTTTTCAACCTGCGGCGCCTGCGCGCCAGACTGATGCAGTCCACCGAGGAGCAGGTCGGCTCCGAGATCCATAGCCGCATCGCCATCGCGATCGGCGTCTCGACCAAGGACGTGGCGCTGATGGATGCGCGGCTTTCGGGTCCCGACATGTCGCTCAATGCGCCGGTCGGCGAGGAGAGCGAGGCTTCCTCCGAACGGATGGATTTCCTCGTCGACGGCGCCGCCCTGCCCGACGAGACGGTGACGGCTACGGTGGACGGGGAGCGCCGGCTGAGCTGGCTCAAGCAGGCCCTCACCGTCCTGTCGGAGCGGGAATTGCGGATCCTGCGCGAGCGCCGCCTTGCCGAGGATCAGGCAACGCTCGAAGCCCTCGGGCATCGCCTCGGCATCTCGAAGGAGCGTGTCCGGCAGATCGAGAACCGTGCCCTGGAGAAGCTGCGCCGCGCCTTGGCCGACCGTTTCCCGAACTCGGCGAACAACATCTACGCCTGAGATCGCCGGGGGCATCGATCATCGTGTTCGTCCCGCCGGGTCATGCCGGCGGGTTTTTCATGCTTTGTGGCTCGATAGTGCATCGGCGTTCCCGAAAACCGGCGGCCACGTTTCAGGCCGATGCACCATGATGCGTTTTTCACACGGCCGCGCGAAATCTGTTTCCGCCAACGGGCGGTTGTTCTCGTTTGAAATCCCGTAAGGATAGGATCGCGGCGTTCGACAATCCCACCCTCTCTCCAGTTCCGGCCGGCGCCCCTGTGAAACCCATTCCGTTTCTTGCGGCTCTCGTACCTGCCCTCGCGACCCTGGCACTCATCGCGGCGCTGCGGCACGGCTTCTCGTGGTACGACGCGGTCGCCCTGTTCTATGGCGCGCTTGCGTTGGCGGAAGTGGCCTATCTCGCCGTAGTCTTCCTTTTTCGAAGCGGCGGAATGCCGGCCGTTCAGGATCGAAGCGCGAAGACGGGTGCCGTAGAGTAGTCACGAGACGGGTCGATATCGCTCGATTCCGGGATGGGCATACCTCGGGCGGCGGTCGTCAGGATGGCATTGAGGCGCTTCGTCGCGAAGTCGATGAAGCTGCGCGCCTTGGCGGGCAGAAGCCGCGACGTCGTGACGATGTAGACGGGCGTCGGCGGAAGCCGCCATTCCGGCAACACCCGCTCTAGCTTTCCGGTGACCAGATCGCGCTCGACATTGATGAGGTTTGCCGACGTGATGCCTTGCCCGGACACGACGAAGCGTCGCGCCAGGCTCAGGCTGTTGCAAGAAACCGGGCCGCCGACCGTGACCGCCACCGTCTCGCTGCCACGCGTCAGGCTCCAGTTCGCGCTTGCCCCTTGGGAAGGGAGCACGAAGCGATGCTGGCTCAGTTCCTTCGGATGCTGCGGCCTGCCATGCGCGAGCAGGTAGGAACGCGACGCGAACAGACCGTTCTCGAGTTCGCCGACCTTTCGCACGATGAGCGAGGTCTCGCGCGGCTCCTCGATGGCGATGGCGAGATCGTAGCTGTCGCTGGCGAGGTCCACCGGCGCCGGCCTAAGATCCACGTGGATCTGGACATGCTCATGATCGCGGGAGAACTCCGAGATCACGCCGGACAGGTGACGCAGCACCCAGAAGTCCGGCGGCACGGCGATTTTCAGAAAGCCGCTCGGGCCTTTCGCCTGCGAAACCATGTCGTCGAAGGTGCGCTGCGCCTCCTCGACGAGCCGGGTCGCCTGATTGAGATAGGCCTCGCCGTAAGACGTCAAAACGAGTTTTCGCGTCGTCCTGTCGAGCAGACGCAAGCCCACGGCAGATTCAAATAGTGTTATGCGCCGCGACAATGAAGAAATCGGCATGCCGAGCGCAGCGGCGGCCTGACTGAAGCTTTTTCTTTTGGCCACCTCGACGAACAGGGCCATGTCTCGAAGAACTTGCGGATGCGGCATGAATGTCTCCGTGCCTCGTCCTCAGACCTCGACAAACTCCTCCCTAGGGATTGCCTCGCCCGCGAACCTCACAACCCCAATAGATCATACGTGGGCACGATCAACGTCAAGGTGCGTCATCCGCGCCATTCCGCTTAAAGAAACGTGTTTCCACCACATGAAACAATACATTTATGATGGTTTCTCGACCATTACGTACGTTTCCAGACGATAGGGTACGATTTTCTCATGCCGTGTCCGACCCGACTGCGTCGAGCCGACGATTCCAAGATTCCATCTTGAGGGATTTTCTTTCGACCAGCCGGCATCCACTTGGTCGAGAAGCACTCTAGCGGCGAGATGCCTCGAACAGCCAGTCGGGCCGTTGGATCGAGGCCGCGCAGATGAGAAATAACAATGCGACGAACATCGCGATGCTGCCTCCGGACAGGATCGACGTACTCGCGCCCGATACGCCACCTCCGACGACGGAGCCGAAGTTCATGACCGCCATGAACACTTCGAATTGGGTTGCCGCTCCGGGCCTGCCGCGGCTCGCGCGCATCAGCGCTGGCACCAGCGCCACGACGAGCAAGGTCGGCAGCGTGTTGGTAAGGCCGAGGATCAGGGGCACGGCGGTCGTGACGTGATCCGCCCGGATCAGGATCGCGGCGGCCCCGAAGCTCGCGGCACCGGCGAGGAACAGGCCCGTCAATGCCGGCAACGGGCCGGCTCGATCCGACCACAGGCCGATCCCGAGCGCTCCGACCGTGCCGCTCACCAGCGCCAGACCCGCCTGAAGCCGCGAGAGCGCCGAGGGGTCCCATCCATGGACCTGCACGGCTTCGACATTGAAGCGGACTTCGAACAGAGAGAGGGCGAAGTCGACGCAGAAGCAGAGGGCCAGGAGCCTCAGTGCCGTCGGACGGCGCAAGCCGGCGACCAGCTGCACGAGGAAAGCTCTGAACGGCAACGCGCTCGGTGCCGCGCCGGCCCGCGAAGCGAGCGAGAACAACGCATCCCCGGCCGCCTCCCGCACCAGAATCAGCGGGACGAGCGCCAACGAGCTCAGACCGATCAGGAGCGCGCTGCACACGAAGAAGCTCACGGAGGTGAGCAGCGTCGAGAACAGGGCCGCGCTCAGGCTGGTGCCGATGACGAAGCCGCCCCGGGTGCAGCCGCTCATCCGCCCGAACTCCGCCTCCGGCACGTGATCCATGATCATGCGGTCGCAGGCGGTGTCGAGGAGCGAGGCAAAAAGGCTGTGCAGGAGGAAGACGAGGCCGACCCAGCCGAGAGCGTCCGGCTTCGAGACGAACCAGAGCAACCCGAGGCTCGCCTGCGCGCCGAGGGCCGCACAGGCGGCCCAGATCCGTCGGCGCCCCATGCGCGCGCCGCCGGCCCGGTCGATCAACGCCCCCCACAGGAGCGGCTGCAAGGTCCAGGGCAGGCCCGCTATGGCGAAGTGCAGGCCGACCTCGCTCGCCGGAAGGCCCAGGCCGGCATAATGGTTGGCGAGCGCGGTCAGCGAGAAGCCCGCGACGAGTCCTTGGTAGAGATAGGCGCAGAAGAACACGACGTAGCGGGTGCCGCGCCGCCCGAGCGTCGGCAGCAGGCTCTCCCGCTCGCGCGACCCGACCGAGACACTCAAGCGCCGGCACCGTCCAGAGATGTGGCTAAGCCGTGGCCATTCCTGCGACTTGGAACGGCACCGAGGCCCATTACGTCCCTTCCCCATATCGGATCGCGTCCGCCGGCCGCGAGCCCCCCGCCTCGGCAGGCCGACGCTTCGTCCGCTTCGCTTCATGTCTTATCGTAGATCGCCGCCGGAAACCCGCGGGCGCTTCCCGGAACCTGCGTAGGGCGCACTCGGCCGTCGGAGAATCCAGTTCGATCCATGCCTGCTTCGACCCATGCCTGCGCGATGCGACGATGGCTTGGAAACGTGTCCGGCCACAGGACGGTCGGCTATGGCTTTCCGCATATCGTGCAGAAATGTCCCGCGCCCTTGAGCCGAGAACCCGCGACCCACCGAGAAACCGAGCAGGCGAAGCCGTGGTCTGGCGACGCGACGCTGCCCGGCCGGTCGCCGCCCGTACGGGGACGCCTGCCGTGACAGACCCCGCCTGGATCACCGCCGCACCGGGCCCCGTGCACGATCCGACGGTCTGGCGCATCGCCCTCACTCTCGGCGAGACGGAACGCCGCGCCTGCCTCTCAGCCCTTTCGGACGAGGAGCGCGGGCGCGCCGGCCGTTTTCTGCGCCAGGAGGATCACGACCGCTACGCCGCCAGCCATGCCGCCCTGAGGCGGATTCTGGCAGCCGCCCTGGTTGCCGATCCCGCCGAGCTTCTTTTCCGTACCGACGATGCCGGTAAACCGGAACTCGACGGCCCCTGGCGCGGCAGCCTCGCCTTCAACCTTTCGCATTCCGGCGGCATCTGCCTGATCGGCCTGTCGCCCGATACGCGTATCGGCGTCGATGTCGAGCTGATGAGGCCGATCGGCGATTGCCTGAGCCTGGCACGCAGCCATTTCACGGCCGGCGAGGCCGCGACCCTGGCGCAGCTTCCGGACGAGGCGCTTCCGGCCGCCTTCTATGCCTGCTGGACACGCAAGGAGGCCTTCGTGAAGGCGCTCGGCCTGGGGCTGTCCTTTCCCCTCGGCCGCTTCGCCGTCGCGATCCCGCCCGCCCCTGCCGCCCTCCTCGCGGTCGATGGATCGGCGCAGGCCGCGCGCGCCTGGAGCCTGCAGCATCTCACTCCCGCCCCCGGCCATGTCGGCGCCGTCGCCATCGATGCGCCGGGCCGGACCTGCATCCTGCGAAGCCTGGAACAGGGCTGGCTCACATGCCCCATGTGAACGCCGAAATCCTTTTGGCCAATCCGCTTGCGGGTCGACCAACCCACGGCTATAAGCCCGCTCGCTGGCCCAAGGGCGCAGCTTCGGAGTGTAGCGCAGTCTGGTAGCGCACCACGTTCGGGACGTGGGGGTCGCAGGTTCAAATCCTGCCACTCCGACCAAATTTCCCGAGAGCCCGCAGTCTCTTACTGCTTTCCCTCAGATCGACGTCTTAGAGCGTGGACCGCGTGACCGGCTTGCGGCCGATGTTGTCGGCCGCCTCCTGCTGGAATCCGGCGGCATGGTGTCGGCAGACCCGGACCAGCGTTTCGACCGACATGCCGAGGAAATCCGCAGCCTTCTCCACGAGCGGGCTGGCGTGAGATGACGAAGGCGCTGCTCGACTATCGCGACCTTCGTGCCGATCCGACGGCCCGCTCACCCGATATCGACGCCGGCCTGCATGTCCGAGGCGACGGCGGTAAGACGGAGTGACCTGCGACCGCCACATCCACCATCCGCGATCGCCGACGTCATCGGCCAAAAACTCACGCGATCGGATCGGCCGATGCGACATCCGGCCGGAAGTGTATGCGAGGTGAATGCACGAACGATTTGTGCTTTCGGCGACGGCAAGCTCCTGCAACTCGAGCAAGACCTTCGGCACCGGCAACAAGGAAGGCAGACGCGGCCGACCCCAGCGGCTTGACCCCGAATGCCCTTGTCAACCATGCTACCTTGATCCGAGGACTTGTGTAGAGCTTGAGCCGCGCACGGGATCGGGGTTGTCGTCGGAAGGCCGCAGGCCGGAATATGGACGAAACTTATCAATTGCGCGAAGTGATGGATGACACCCGCGAGTTACGCGAAAGGCTCACGCGCGCGTGGCAGACGACCCTGGAGGTCGCGATCGAGCAGGGAATGCCGGCACGGGCCGTGATCGAGACCATGGTCACCGTAGCGCATGAACGCTATTCCGATTGCTTCGGGCTGGCGGCCGCCGCCAATTATCTACAGCTTCTGGCGGAACAACTGCGCGACATCGAAAAAAACGACACGGAAAGTCTGATCAGCGGCGACGAAGCGCTCGTTTTTGCTAGCGGCGAAGACGTGGAGATGGCCATAGATCCGAACTGGCTCGTCGATGGAAAGGCATCTGGTTAAAATATTTCTTGGCCGATCGATTTATATACTATAATCGTATCCGCCAGGTCGGAAATCACACTGGAACCGCCTCGTGAACCGATCTCTATCAATCGACGCTTGTTTTGCACACGTTCCGAGTCTTGCGCAGCCAAGGCGACCCCATCGGTCCGGTTGAGCGCAGACTGCAATTGCGACACGACCGCTCGGTAGCCGAAGCCCGAGCCTCCAAGCCGGCCGAATGTCAGCCCTACCGTCCACGTTCTAGCAAAAGCGCAAGACCTCCCTGCCCGCGCGAAGACGCAGCGAAGTTGCACCCTGGTCGCGCTTGCGCGGCATTCGGAAGCTTGCGGATTCGGTGGCGGCAGTTTCGGTGATGTGCCGGCCCCTCCCTTTTCCGGCGATCTGGCCCTTTGCGCGCCTAACGGGAAATCTAGCGCGCTTCGATCGCACCTCACAGACTCGCTCCTGCCTCATTTAAATTTAGATTGGGCTCGAAGAACACGCCTTCTCTTAGATCTCATTCGATCGGCCCGAAGTCTCTATTGTGTTCCCAGGCGCCAGATCATTAACATAAGTTCTCGGTGCCAAAGGGCGGATTCGAGAATTCAGACGCTAGTTTTTCGTGCCGATCCGTCGTGTCGGACACCGTTACGGTTCGCCGAACAGGGCCTGGGTGACCCTGCGGCCGCAGTGTCGGAAGGGGTAGATGTGAGCCGAAGCGATGATTGATGCCGTGCGAGACGGGACGCCGGCACAGGCGGAGCAGCCGAGTGCGGGCTCGTCCGCGGGGCAGCCAGGATCCCGCTCGGATTCCGGCCTGAGTGCACTGGCCCTGGTCGCATCGTTCCATCAGGTCCAATGCGAACTCAGTCAGGTCCGGCACGAACTCGGCCTCGGCACAGGGGCGGCATCGCCCGTGGACATCGTCCGCGGCGCCAAGCTGATCTCGCTTCGAGCCCGCCTCCTCCGCAACCAGAAGCCGGAAAGGCTGGAGCGGGTACCGTTGCCGGCCATCATCCAGTGGGACGACGACAGCTTCCGGCTTGTCGGCCGCCGTCTGGAGGACGGCACCTTCCGCATCATCGATCCGGCCGCCCGGACTGCGGAGCACGTCGATCGGGAGCGCGTCTTCGAGCGCTGGAACGGGACGGTGATCCTGATCGCGCGCCGCGCCAGCCTCGCCAAGATCGTCCAGGATTTCGGCCTGACCTGGTTCCTGCCCTCGATCTGGCGCTACCGTAAACCGCTGGCCAGCGTCATCATCGCGTCGCTGTTCATCCAGATCTGCGGCCTGGTCACGCCGATCTTCTTCCAGATCACCATCGACAAAGTGCTGGTCCACAAGGGCTATTCGACCCTGACGCTCGTAGCGGTCGGGCTTGTGGTGCTCGGGCTGTTCAAGGTGATCCTACAGCATCTGAGGCAATACATCCTCACGCACACGACGAGCCGCATCGACGTCGAGCTCGGCGCACGCCTGTTCGATCATCTGCTGCGTCTGCCGCTCGGTTACTTCGAGACCCGCGCCACCGGCCAGACGGTGGCCCGCGTGCGCGAACTGGAGCAGGTCCGGGCGTTCCTCACGGGACAGGCGCTCACGGCCGCGATCGACGTGCCGTTCACGCTGATCTTCATCCTGATCCTCTTCGCCTATTCCCCGCTCCTCGGCCTGATCGTGACGCTGTCGATCCCCTGCTACATCCTCGTGGCAGTGATGCTGCGTCCGATCCTGCGCGAGAAGACGCTTGAACAGTTCAACCGTTCGGCGCTCTCGAACCAGTTCCTCATCGAGTCGATCGTCGGCATCCACACGATCAAGGCCATGGCCGTCGAGCCGACGCTGCGCGTTCAGTGGGAAGAGCGGCTCGCTGCCTACGTCAACACGTCCTTCGTGACCTCCATCCTCGGAAGCATCGGCCAGAATGCGATCCAGTACATCAATGCGGTGACGTCGGCGCTGGTGTTGTTCTTCGGGGCCTATGCCGTGATCGACGGCGCCATGACGGTCGGCAGTCTGATCGCATTCAACATGATCATGGCGCAGGTCACCGCGCCGATCCTGCGCCTGAGCCAGCTCTGGCAGGATTTCCAGCAGGTGAAAGTCTCGATCGAGCGCCTCGGCGACGTGCTCAACTCGCCCGTGGAAACGCGCGCCACCGCTCAGGCGCATCTGCCCCCGGCCACGGGCCGCCTCACGGTGCGCAACGTCTTCTTCCGCTACCAGCCGGGAGCGCCGGAGGTGCTCCGCGACGTCTCGATCGACATCCCGGCAGGGCAAGTCATCGGGATCGTCGGACCGTCGGGAAGCGGCAAGTCGACCTTCACCAAGCTCCTGCAACGCCTCTATGTCCCGGAGAAGGGGCAGGTTCTCGTCGACGGCATCGACGTGGCCCAGGTCGATCCGGCCTGGCTGCGACGGCAGATCGGCGTGGTGCTTCAGGAAAACCTGTTGTTCAACAAGACCGTGCACGAAAACATCGCGCTCGCAAATCCGGCGCTCACCCGCGCGCAGGTGATCCAGATGGCGAGACTTTCGGGCGCCGACGAGTTCGTCAACCGGATGCCGCACGGCTACGACACCATGATCGAGGAGCGCGGCGCCAACCTTTCGGGCGGCCAGCGCCAGCGCCTCGCCATCGCGCGAGCCCTCGCTACGAATCCGCGCATTCTGATCTTGGACGAGGCGACCTCGGCGCTCGACTACGACAGTGAACGGATCATTCAGGACAACATGAAGCACATCGTCATGGGCCGCACCGTGGTCGTGATCGCCCACCGCCTCGCGGCCGTGCGTGGATGCGACCGCATCATCACCATGCAGGACGGACGCATCGTCGAAGACGGCTCGCACCGCGAGCTGGTCGGTCGGCCCGGCAGCCTCTACGGCCGGCTTTGGCAACTTCAGTCCTACCATGGTCCCGAGCAGGGATCCGCCGCATGAATGCCCGGCCCGGTCCGATGCCGCCCCCCGAACCGACCAAACTCCCCGCCACCGAGTCGAGGGCCCGCTCGCTTCTGCCCGTACTTCGCGTTGGGACCTTGCCGACACGGGCGCTGGCCCAAAGGATCCGGACCTTCGCGAACACGCGCGAGGACCAGGAATTCCTGCCGGCCCATCTCGCGATCCTGGAGACACCGCCCTCCCCGCTGGCGATGGTGTTCACCTGGACCATCTGCGCCCTGTTCGCCTCCGCCTTGCTCTGGAGCTTTCTGGCCAACCTCGACATCTATGCCGTCGCCTCGGGCCGCGTTCAGTCGAGCGGCCGCTCCAAGGTGCTGCAGCCCTTCGAGACCAGCAAAGTCGAGGCGATCAACGTGTCCAACGGCGCCCGGGTCAAGGCTGGCGACCTCCTGATCAGTCTCGATCCGACCGATGCGGGCGCTGACCTCGCCGGTCGCGTGAGCGATCTCGAGGCTCTCGGCGCGCAGATGGCGCGCCGCGTCAGCACGATCCAGGCGATTCGTGAGGGTCAGAAGACGGCCGAGCCGGCCTATGCGGAGACGACGCCGCTGCCGATCAAGATGCGTGAGACGGGGGCCATGACCGCCGATCTCAATCAGTACCACGCCACCCGTCTGGCTCTCGAATCCCAGATCGCCGAGAAGGTGGCGACCGAGCAGCGGCTGACCGCGAGCATCGCCGCCCGCGAGCGCCTGCACGCCGTCCTGAGCGAGCGCGCCACCATGCGCGAGACCCTCGTATCCCGTTCCGCCGGCACGCGCGCGGCGGTCATCGACGCGCTGCAACAGGTCGAGCAGGTCGCCGCCGACCTCGCCTACGATCAGGGGCAGAAGCAGGAGGCGAAAGCCGGCATCGATTCGCTGCGGCGCCGGATCGAGCAGCTGACCAGCGAAACGATCGCCAAGCAGGCCCAGTCCCTGACCGAGATCGCGCAGAAAGTGGACAGCCTGCGCCAGGACGTGATCAAGGCGCGGCTGCGGCGCGAGCGCATGGAATTGCGTGCGCCCATCGACGGCACCGTGCAGCAGCTCGCGGTGACCACGGTCGGCCAAGTGGTGACGGCCGGTCAGCCCCTCCTCGTGCTGGTGCCGAGCGACGGTCCGTTCGAGATCGAAGCGCTCCTTCTCAACACGGATATCGGTTTCGTGGCGCCCGGCCAGAACGTGACGGTGAAGGTCGATTCTTTCCCGTTCACCCGCTACGGGACCGCCGAGGGGAAAGTCGTCCGGGTCTCGCGGGACGCGGTCGACGAACGGGATGCGAGCGGAGCGACCGACACCCTCTCGGTGGTCCGAAGCCAGGGCGTGTCTGCGGCGAACGGTACGCCCCGGACGCAGAACCTCGTGTTTCCGGTCACCGTCGAGGTCTGGAAGAACAACATCGTGTCGGACGGTAAGCCCGTCGTGCTGACACCCGGCATGACGGTTCAGGTGGAAATCCAAACTGGCACGCGCCGGGCGATCGATTACATTCTTTCGCCGATCCGGGAGACGACCTCCACGGCGGGGCACGAGCGCTGAGGCGAGGTCTCATACCCGCGGAGCTTGACCGAGCCCGGTCCGAGGCGTCCGCCGCACGAGCGGCGGCGCGCGTTCGCGCTTGCCAACGGCCGCGTGCGAGAGTCGACGTCGACGGTCGTTGGTATCATTGCGCCGAGATGCATGCCCTCGGCAGAGCCCGAGCTTCGTTCGGATCATCGCGGAACATTCAGACCGCTGCCGCGACAGGAAGCCTGTTCTCGTTCATGCGGAAGATGGTCGAAGCGACAGCGGGTGCCCTGCTGAACTCCGGGCTATTGACAAGTTCTCTTGCGATACGTTCGGCGAGGACCTGGACTTTTCCGAGCCTTCGGCAGGCGGCTTCGGCTGCGGCGGTGTCCTGCAGCGAGGAGAGCTCGATGGCGTCGAAGGCATCGAAGAGCCGTGTTCCGGCCTCTCTCCATTCTGGTCTGTTTTTGAGGACCTCGCAGAGTGCCTTGATCATGCGTGCGGAGAGCATTCCGGGTTCGTTGTTGGCGGTCTGCGTGACGCATTGCAGGGCGGTGATGAGGGTGTCTGC
>NZ_VRVE01000101.1:0-13877 GCF_008040035.1 Methylobacterium sp. WL9 | reverse complement strand
CGCGGTGACGCTGAGCGCGCTGGTGCCGGTGTTCGTGCGGACGACGAGCCCGGCGATCGGCGGCGCGGACGAGATCCGGGCGGGCGAAGGCGACAACGTCGTGCTCGGCGGTGCGGGCGCGGACCTCATCGTCACCGGCTCGGGCCGCGACGCGGTGCTCGGCGACAACGGTGAAATCCGCTTCGACGCCAAGGGTCTGTTCAGCCAGATCGTCTCGGTGGAATCCGGGATCGGCGGCGACGACACGATCGATACCGGTGCGGGCGACAACGTCACCTTCGGTGGCGCGGCTTCCGACACGATCACCACCGGTGGCGGCGCCGACGTGATCCTCGGCGACAGCGGCGAGGCCCTCTACGAGGCTGGCCTGCTGACACTGCTGCGTAGCCTCGACGCCGGCGTCGGCGGCAAGGACATCATCAAGGCCGGCAACGGCAACAACATCGTCCTCGGCGGCATGGATGCCGACGCCATCGAGACCGGCTCGGGCGCCGATATCGTGCTCGGCGACAGCGGGACCGTGCGCTACGCCTCCGGTGCCCTCGTGCAGGTCGTCTCGACCGACACGGCGCTCGGCGGGGACGACACGGTGACGGCCGGCGACGGCGACAACCTCGTCATCGGTGGTGCAGGCTCCGACGCGATCACCACCGGTGGCGGCGCCGACGTGATTCTCGGCGATAGCGGCGAAGCCCAGTTCGCGCTCGGACGGCCCGTGCTGATCCGCAGCCTCGACGCCGGCATCGGCGGCAAGGACGTCATCAAGGCGGGCGAAGGCAGCAACATCGTCATCGGCGGCATGGATGCCGACTCGATCGAGACCGGCTCGGGCCGCGATATCGTACTCGGCGACAGCGGCCTCCTGCGCTTCGACGCGAACGGCGTCCTCGCCCAGGTGACCTCGACCGATACGACGCTCGGCGGCGACGACAGCATGAATGCCGGCGATGGCGACAACCTCGTCCTCGGCGGCGTCGGCTCCGACACCATCACCGTCGGCTCGGGCGCGGACATCGTGCTCGGCGACAGCGGCGACGTGCGCTACGCGGTCGGCATCGTGACCTCGATCACGACGATCGATGCGACCTCGGGCGCGGGGGACACCATCCGCGCCGGCAACGGCGACAACCTCGTCTTCGGCGGCCTCGGCGGCGACGCGATCACCACCGGTCTCGGCAACGACGTCATCGTCGGCGACGACGGCCGCGCCACCTTCGCCGACGGCGTCCTGGCGGTGCTGGAGACGATCGATCCGACCATCGGCGGCGGCGACACCATCGTGGCCGGCGACGGCGACAACCTCGTCTTCGGCGGCGTCGGTGCGGACAGGATCCTCACCGGCACCGGCGCCGACATGATCTTCGGCGACAACGCCCGGGCGGAACTCGCTCTGGTCGGCGGCCGCGCCGTGGTCCGGCGTGCGACCACGACGGATCCGCTCGCGGGCGGCGACGACCGCATCGAGGCCGGCGACGGCAACGACACCGTGTCCGGCGGCACCGGCGCGGACGTCATCCTCGGCGGCGGCGGTCACGACGTGCTGTTCGGCGACCACATGCTCTACGACGTCGCGCTGCCGGTGAATCAGCGCGCGGTCTCGACCTTCACGGCCGCGGTCGACGGCGGCGGAAACGACACCATCGAGGGCGGTGCCGGCGACGACTTCCTCTACGGCCAGCAGGGCGACGACACGTTGTCCGGCGGCGATGGCGACGACGACATCACCGGCGGCCACAACGTGGTCGGCGGCGCTGACGGCAACGACACCCTGACCGGCGGCGGCGGTGCGGACGTGATCCTCGGCGACAACGGCGTGATCACGCGCAACGTGCTGCTGGACGACGTCAAGACCGTCACCTGGCAGCGCAATCCCGGCAGCTTCGCCGATACGGTGATGCGCGACGTGCTGCGCTTCGACCTGATCGACTTCGTCGCCGGTAACGACACCATCGACGGCGGCGCGGGCGACGATCGCCTGTTCGGCCAGATGGGCGACGACAGGATCGCTGGTGGCGACGGCTCCGACGAGATCGTGGGCGGCCTCGGCCGCGACACGATCGATGGCGGCGCCGGCGTCGACTACCTGCTCGGCGACGAGGGCCGCATCGTGCGCGCCTATCGCACCGACGGTTCGGCGGTGCTCAACACCGACGGCACCTGGCATCGCGACGTGGTGCTCGAGGAGATCGGCTCAGTCACCGGCAGCATCGACACCGGCTTGGCGGCCGGAGCTTCGGCGACGGCGGACCTCGCCGCCAAGCTCGCCGGGGCGGACCTCGTGCTCGCCGTCGGCGCCAGCGACAAGGCCGGAACGCGCCTGTCGCTGGGTGCCGGCGGCGCGACGACCGCCGCCCTGACGGTCTCGCTGGCTGCGGCCTACGACGACACGATCGACGGCGGCGACGGCAACGACGTGCTGTTCGGCCAGCGTGGCAACGACACCCTGCGCGGTGGCGGTGGCGACGACCTGATCTTCGGCGACCGGGCCTCCAACCTCTCGGAGACCGTGTCCGACCAGCCGGGCATCGTGAACGCCATCCGGCTGATCGGGGCCGCTCCGGGAACCGGGATCGCGCTGCCGCTCGGCGGCGAGGTCGTGGTGCCGGCCGCCAACCTCGTACCCGCCGCCCTCGGCGTCGGCGCACCGCGCATCGAGGTGTATCCCGCGATGGCGGGTGTGGCCGCCGACATCGCCGGCGCCGATCCGATCCGGCGCAGCGACGGCGGCAACTGGACCGTCTACGCCTCTCTCGTCCCGAGCATCTACAACGCCAACGGCGTGCTCGCGGGCAACGACACCATCGACGGTGGTGCAGGCAACGACACGATCTACGGTGACAGCGGCGAGACCTACAGCCTCGACGTCACGGCCTATGCCGCTCTGAACGGCCAGATCGACAAGATCTCGGCCTCTCTGCAGGATCTGCTCGGCGTCTTCGCCAGCCTCGGCTCCGGGGTCGACATGCTGAACGCCGGTCGCGGCCAGCCTTCGGCTGCGGCGATCGCCTACGGCAACGACACCATCACCGGCGGCGACGGCGACGACATCGTCGTCGGCGATGCAGCCCGCACGATCGTGCGCGGACCCGGTCCCCTGCGCAGCCTGTCGGGCGAGGCGGCGGCTTCGCTCAGCGACTTCCTTTCCGACATGCGCACGGTCGTCACCGACCTCGCCATGACGGGTCGGGTTGCCCAGGCGCAGGTCACGACGAACCTGGAAAACGCGTCCGGCATGTCTCTCAAGGAGATGCTGCTGTTCGGCTTGCCGGATCAGCTGCGGACGAAGCACACGGTGTCGATCGGCAACGACGTCATCGATGCGGGCGCCGGCAACGACCTCGTGGTCGGCGATACCCTCGTGATGCTTCGGCCGGGCGTGGCGCGCGGCCTCGCGACCTCAGATCCCGCCGCGGCGGGCACGGCGGCTTCGATCGAGGCGGCGCTCGTCGACCGGGCGGCGGCGCGGTTCGAGGCGATGCTGAAGGAGCTCACCGCAGACTTCCCGGTCGATCGCCAGGCCGTCGGCCTCGACTGGATCGCCGCGGCAAACGCCACGGGCAACCGCCTCGAACTCGGCAACGACCGCATCCTGGGCGGGACCGGGAACGACACGCTCATCGGCGACACCGCCCTCATCCAGATGCCGTCGGCCAACGCCTCCGACGGGGCGGGTGTGACCGCCGCCAGCCTGGCGGAGGATCGTGCGCAGGTGTCGGCGCGGGTTCTGGGGATCGGCTCCGCCGGTCTCGGCACGGATCTCGATCCGTGGACCCGCTCGGCCTCGGACGCCCTGGCCGTGGACGTTCTCGGCGCGGTCTATCCCGTCTGGTACGGCTACAGCTGGAACGGGTCCGTTCTCCAGTCCAGCCCGCCCTCCGGGCAGATGGCCAATCCGCTCAACGGGGGTATCTTCGGCTTCCCGTCGGCGGCCCTGAGGGGACTTCCGGCCGAGCCGGGCTACCTGTCGCAGTTCCTGCGCAGCAGGGCGGTCCTGTCCGGCTTCGCGCCGGGCGTGCCGCTCGATCTGCAGCCGTCCTCGGGCGTCTATGCGAGCTCGGTGAAGGCCGGCGAGGATATCATCGCGGGCGGTGCCGGTGAAAACCGCATCTTCGGCTCGACGGCGACGCTCGTTCCCGCGATCGATGCCGAGGGCAGAATGGTCGGACCGAACGCCCTCACGGCGCTCAATCCCACCGATATCGGGACGCAGAACGGCAGCTTCAGCCCGGCCGGTTACCCTGCCAGCATCGGCATCATCACCACGGCCGGCACGCCGAACCAGATCCTCAACTACGCCTACGGTGTGCCGGTGCCCGGGAGATACGGTGCTCCGTCGCTGGCGAACTCCATGTCCACCTACGGTCTGCCGTCACAGGCCTCCACGCCCTACGGCTACCCCTACGCTGCGGGACCGTTCTGGTTCGGGTTCGCACCGTTCGGCATGCCGCAGGGCACGCAGACCGGGCCGGATCAGATCACCGAGGGCGGCGGCCTGACCTTCAACGGCTTCGTCAAGAAGCGGGCGGGCTGGGTCTACGATGCGGGCGTCACGTTGCCGTCGCTCTCCGCGACGACCGCCGACTCGCTCATGCCGAAGTCCATCGCCGGCCGGCCGTCCCTCATCGAGGGCGTCGCACACAAGCCGCTGCTGGCCAGCGACGTGATCCGCTCGATCCAGGGTGGCGACATCCTGCTGCGGGCGAACAACGTCCCGACCGGCGCGCCGTCGAAGTACACGACCTGGTTCTTCGACGAGGCGAAGGGCAGCCTGGTGCAACAGGCGTTGCAGGAGGACGACATCCTCTTCCTCGCCAAGCGCTTCGGCGATCCGACGCAGCATGCGAAGTGAGGGGCGGGCACATCCGCCGGCGGACGCGCCCTCCGACGAAAGGGCTGCCTCGTCAATCGAGGCAGCCGGCATGCGGCGACGGCGCCCGGGTCTGCATCCGTAGGGCCAGCGCTATGTCTGGAAACGTAGCCTGTGCGGGCCTGTGTTGCTGCGCTCACGGAGAAAGGTCCGGACGGTCGAGCCGAGATGGTATGCGATGACGTTTCTGCGAACGGTCACCTTCGACAGGGCGGAGATGGCGTCCCACGGCACCGCCTTGAGCCGGCTGCGCGCCGACGCGATCCAGGCTGTCGTCGTCCGAAACGTCTTCACGGCCTCGGAATCGTCGCGGATCGTGTCCGAGATCGAAGCGAACGCGCAGGACTTCCCGACCACGTCGTTCCCGGCGCCGTTCCGCTCGCACTTCTACGGCATGAACCTCAACCTCGCCGATCCGGACCTGGAGGCGTATTTTTCCATGGCGCCGGGCTTCTCGGAGTCCCTCGCGGCGCTGATGGCGCCCCATGGCGGCTTCGAAAGCCGCGTCATGGCGGTCCTCTCGGCCATCGACGGCGGCCGCTCCTACACCGCGCCGCCCGGGCCGCCCGGTGCCGTCCCCTACATGGTCACCACCCTGCGCTCGCATCATGAAGGCGGCTACATCCCGCCCCATTTCGACAACGAGCAGCGGATGCGGCCGAGCTACCGCCACCTCGAATCCCTGATCGAAGGCGACACCTTCTCCTTCGTGCTCACCCTGTCGAAGGCCGAACGGGGTGGGATGCTCGAAGTCTTCGATGCGCCATCCGAGGCGTGGTCTTCGCGCTTCCAGAACCGCGACCGCACGGCAGCGAAGCCGGATCTCGCGGCCTTCGCCCGGCATGCCTTCGACGTCGAGGCCGGAACGCTCGTGCTGCTGCGGTCGGGCCGCATGCTGCACCACGTCACTCCCGTGGCCGGCGGCACCAAGCGCTGGACGGCCTGCTCGTTCATGGCCGCCTCGCGCGCCGGGGACGGCGTCTATTGCTGGGGCTAGGGCGTTGCCGCGGGTCCCGGCCTATTTCGATGCGTTTCTCGGAGCGATCGCCCAAGGCGCCGCCATCGACCATGTCCATCTCGGATACTGGGACGAGCCGGATGCCGTGGGGCCGTCCCAGGCCCGCGCCGGGTTTGGCCGAGCCCAGGCGCGCCTGAGCGAACACCTGATCGCCATGCTGGACCTTCAGCCCGGCGACCGTGTGCTCGATGTCGGCTGCGGCTTCGGCGGCACCCTGCATGCGATCTGCCGGACGCATCCCGGCGTCATGCCCTTCGGCATCAACATCGATGCACGCCAGCTGAGGGTCTGCCTCCGCAGCGATGCCGCGGCGGCGAATGCCGCCTGGGTCGCGGCCGACGCCTGCCGTCTGCCCTTCGCCGACGCCGCGTTCGACCGGCTCC
The DNA here is from genome assembly GCF_008040035.1 of Methylobacterium sp. WL9. Classification (NCBI taxonomy): domain Bacteria; kingdom Pseudomonadati; phylum Pseudomonadota; class Alphaproteobacteria; order Hyphomicrobiales; family Methylobacteriaceae; genus Methylobacterium; species Methylobacterium sp. WL9. The sequence continues at coordinate 7,609 of NZ_VRVE01000101.1, read as the reverse complement.
TCTGCGTCGAGGCGGCCTTTCATTTCGCGAGCCGGAGCGCCTTCTTCGCGGAAGCGCATCGCGTCTTGCCGCGCGGCGGCGTCCTGGTGATGAGCGACTTCGTTCTCGCGAGGCCGCCGTTGCCGCCAGGGACGATCGCCGCCTTCGCGGACAGGCTGGAGGCGGATTTCGGCCCCTGGCCCGCCCTATGGACCTCTCTGGACGAAATCCGCTGCAATGCCGAGCGGGCCGGCTTCGCGCTCGGCATGACCGACGCGACTGCCCACGTCCGGCCGAGCTACCACACGATCGCCCCCGACGATCGTGCGGAGCTGAGTGGCGGCGTCGTGCTCCGGGAGCTGCACCGCCTCGGTTGCCTGCGCTACCTCCATCTGCGTCTCGACAGGCGATGACGCAGGAGCTCCGAACGCATCCAGCCGGCGCCGTTCGCGCAACGCCTTGAATTCGCTCATCCGCCGCACGAAGACGTAGTGCGCCTGCCAGCTCCCCTCCCGAGTCGCATGTCCCTCCCCACAACCCGCGCACGGCGTGTCGCCCTCGTCTGCCTGACCCCGCGTCCGGATGCGCAGGAACTCGGCCATCTGCGCCTGCCGAGTTTCGGTATCCGGCGCATCCACGCGGCTTTGCTGGGCGACCCCGATCTCGCCGGCCTCCAGGTCGCGCAGATCGACCGCCGCGCCGATGACCTGGAGGGCTATCTCGAGGAGATCCTGGCCTTCGAACCCGACCTCGTCGGCTTCTCGATCTATGTCTGGTCGGCCCCGGCGATGATCGAGGTGGCGCGTCGCCTCCGGCGCCACCGGCCCAGGCTCCCGATCGTGTTCGGCGGACCCTCTGCCCGCTCGGCCTTCTTCGACCTCGAACCCTACGGCCCGGCGCACGGCTACCTCGACGCGGTCGTCGAGGGCGACGGCGAGGAGATCATCCAGGACATCGCGAAGCTGCCGAGCTTCGAGCGCACCGCGTGGGAGAGCGTGCGGGGGCTGACGCTGCCGACGGAAACGGGCTGGTTCCGAACCGAGCGCCGGCCGCAGATCGCATCTCTCGACCGCATCGCCTCGCCCTACGCGCACGGCCTGATGCCGCAGGGCGGGGTCGCCTATCTCGAGACGTTTCGCGGCTGTCCGCTCTCCTGCCGCTTCTGCGAGTGGGGCTCGAAGGAGAACACCAAGGCGGCCTTCTCCGCCGACTACGTCGCGGGCGAGCTCGAGGCGTTCCGCCGACACGAGGCGCCGGCCGTCTTCCTGCTCGATGCAGGGCTCAACCTGAACATCGGCGCGTTCCGCAACCTGCGCATCGCCAACCAGCGCTCGGGCTTCCTCAAGGAGACCCTGTTCTGGGCCGAGATCTACCCCTCCATCGTGCGCGACGAGCACCTCGCCTTCATTGAGGAGATCGGCACCGCCTATCTCGGCGTCGGCATGCAGTCGATGGATCCGGCCGTGCTGCGGCTGCACGACCGGCCCTCGGATTCGCCGCGCTTCGAGGCGGCGGTGCGGGCGCTGGCCGCCGTGACCAACATCGAGTTGCAGATCATCGCCGCCCTGCCGGGCGACACGCCCGAGGGCTTCTTTCGCACCTTGGACTACGCCCTGTCGCTGCCGGCCAACGTCCGGGTCTACCACTGCCTCGTGCTGCCCGACGCGCTGCTGACCCGCAGCCGGCCGGAATGGAACATCCGCTTCGACACTGAGACCATGACGATCCGTTCTTGCGAGGGCTGGAGCGAGGAGGCGGTGGCCCGCACGCGCCAGGAGCTGCGCCGCCGCTCGCTCGCCGCGGGCGGGAAGGCCGGCGAGTTCTGGTGGGCGTTTCCCCGGCGTGAGGAACGCCCCTCCTGGCGGCGGGCCGCAGGGCAATGACGGCCTGCCGATCCGGCCGGCGCGTCGCCCTCGTCGCGCAATATCCCGAGCGCGATCCGGCGATGCCGAGCTTCGTGCCCAATCTCGGCCTGCGCATGGTCGAGGCCTCGGTGCGCGCCGCCGGCTTTCCCGATCTCGCCTGCCGCGTCTGGGACCTCGACGAGGCCGATCCCGCCACGGTCGCCCGCGAGATCGTCGCCTTCGATCCCGACATCGTCGGCTTCTCGGCCTATCTCTGGTCGCTGCCGTTCCTCTGCCGCGTCGCCGCCCTGATCAAGCAGGACGACCCGAGCCGGCTCCTGGTGTTCGGCGGCCCCTCCGCCCGCCCGGTGATGTTCGCGAAGCCACCGTTCTTCGGCTTGCGTGATGCGATCGACGTGCTCGTGATCAACGAGGGCGAGGAAACGTTTCGCGATATCGTTTCCCTCGATGCGCGCACGCCCGAAGCGCTCGGGACGCTGCGCGGCGTCGCGGTCAAGGACGGCCCCGGATGGCGGGAGACGCCAGCCCGGCCGCTCGCCGACCTCGACAGCCTGCCCTCGCCCTACGCCCTGGACCTCGTCCAGCATGGCGGGCTCGGCGTGCTCCAGACCTATCGCGGCTGCCCCTTCACCTGCGCCTTCTGTGAGTGGGGCGTGATGGAATCGCCCAAGCGCGTCCGGGCGGTGGAGCATCTCGACCGGGAATTCGGGGCGATTGCCCGCCACGGGGTCTACGCCGCGCTGCTCGTCGACGCCGGGCTCAACCTCAACCGCAATGCCTTCCTCAACCTCAGGCGCGCGGCGGACGAGAGCGGCTTCTTCGAGAAACACGGGCTGATCTGCGAGGTCTACCCAGCGGCCGTGCGCCAGGAGCACCTGGATTTCCTGGCCTCCGTCAGCGACGCCTATGTCGGCATCGGCCTGCAGAGCTTCGACAACGCCGTGCTGGCCCATGTCGACCGCACCTACGACGAGCGGCGCTTCGACGAGACCTTCGCCAAGCTCGACGCCGTGGCGAGCCTCGCCGTCGAGATCATCCTCGGCCTGCCCGGCGATAGCCCGGAGGCCTTCCGTCGCAATTTCGAGCGCGCCCGCTGTCTGCCCTGCGCGCTGCGCGTCTACCACTGCGTCGTGCTGCCCTCCGGCCTGATGGTGCGCTCCCCGCCCGAGCACCGGCTCGACTACGATCCGGTCTCCCTCAAGATGATCTCCTGCACTGGCTGGAGCGAGGCCGCGCTGCAGACCGAGTGCCGGTTCCTGACCCGGCAGGCCACGATGAACGGCGGCCGCACCGGCGAATTCTTCTGGACGTTCCCGCCACCGCGCTGAACCGCGCAAGGTTCGGTTTTCAAAAGGAAGGGCGCCAACGGAAACGCCCTCACGGGGCGTCCTGGCAGGCAAACTGGAAGCGAAAAACCTTGGCGGAGAGGGGGGGATTCGAACCCCCGATGGGCTTGCACCCATGCCGCATTTCGAGTGCGGTACAATCAACCGCTCTGCCACCTCTCCCACCCCCCGGCCGCCAGCGCGGGCGGGCCTGGATCGGTCGTGGGCACCGCGAACGGGCCGACGACGGGCGGGTGATAGCGGAGGCGTCGGGGTCTGGTCAAGATGATCCGCGCAGCGGCTGTGGCCGGCGGCGGCGGGGTGGCGCGCGGGGGCGAAACGGCGTCATCCACAGGATTGCAGGGAGGGCGTTAACCCCTCGTTAACCACTCTGGCGTGTTCTGGATCCGTTCTCAATGCGAGTCGGAGCGAGACCATGCCCCAGCCCCTGGTGAACCCGAGCGTCCCGGCCTGCCCGGTGGAAGATATCGCCCAGGCCTATCTCGGCACCGTGGGGGGCGATGCGGCCCTGGCCCTGCGCCGGGTGATCGCCGACGCGCTCGCCGACCTCGTGGAGGCCGAGCGCCGGACGCGAGAGACCGGCCGCATGATCTCGCGCGGCTATGTCCGCCGGCCGGCGCTGGCGGTCTGAGAACAGCGGCCCGTCCGGGCAGGCGTGGCGGCGCGCGTTCGCGCCGGCCGGCAGCCCGAAGAGCCGAGGCCCGCGGCTGCCGGCCCGAGGGGAGGGCGCCCGAAACCGGCTCGCTCTGGTGGACGTTGACCCTCCACACGGCGCGGCCTCGGCCGCGCAGGAGGAGATTTTTGGAATGAGACTACTCGCAGGAGCCGTCATCGCCCTGTCGCTGGCTGCGCCGGCCTCGGCGCAGGTCACGTCGGCCACGCCTTCCGGCTCGGGCGCGACCTTGCCGTCGGCGGGCGGCATCGCCGATCCCGGCGGGCTCTCGGCTGGCGGAAGCGGTACGTCCGGCGCGGGGACGGGCGGGGCCGCGTCCAATCCCGGCGGGCTCTCCTTCGGCCGCACGTCCGGAACCGGTGGGGCACCCTCCGGCGCCGGCATCGCGACGGGCTCGACCGGGGTGCAGCCGCCGGACGACACGTATCTGTATCCACTCTATCGGAAGAGTTTTCGGTGAAGGCGGGCGAGGCAGGCGTGAACCCTCGGCCGGAATGGCACGCGACGTTCCGCTGAGCGGGTGAAGCTGCGCGGCAGGCCGCCCAGCGATCCGATACCCCGTCACGATCGGCCCGAGAAGCACCCCTGCGCGCTCAGCGCGTCCAAGACGCCGTTCATCGTGATCTGTACGCCGATGCAGAGCAGGATGAAGGCCGCGAGCCGCGCGATGATCCTGATGCGCGCTTGGCCGAGCAGATCGGTGATCCAGTCGGCCCAGCTGTAGGTGAGGCCGATCGTCAGCGCGATCGCCAGCGCAGCAGCGGAGGTGCCCGTCGCGAAGGCCGCGAACGCGGCACCCCCTGCCGGACGGTTCGATCCGAGCGCGATGGCGACCGCGATGGAGCCGGGCCCCGTCGTCAGCGGCAGCGTTAGGGGAAAGAACGCGATGTCGTCCTGGCCCCGCGCATCCTCGGCCTGGGCCTGCTTCTTGTCATCGTTCTTCTCGGGCGCATTCAGCAAGCGCCAGCCACTGGCCGCAACGACCAGGCCGCCAGCCACGCGCAATGCCGAGATCGAGACGCCGAAGAAGTCGACGACATAGGCGCCGATCCACAGCGACGACATCATGACGATCGCGGCGTAGATCATGACGCGCCGCGCGAGCACGGTGCGTTGCGCGTGGGTCCGATCCCCGGTGATCTGCGCGAAGATCAGCGCACCGCCCAGGGGATTTACGATGGAGAACAACGCTGAGGCGGCCGCCAGAAAGCTCTGCGTCGCCAGGATCCACCACGTCATCGGCAGCTCGGTTCTTTGTGCAGGACCGGACCTCTCGAGGGCCGGTCAACCGCTAGGACAATCGGCCATGGGTGTAGAGGATTGGTCCGAACAGAATGTGGGCTCGGAACTTCGCCTGATAGAGATGCGGACCTCGCAGGACAATTGTGGCGGCAGTCGCCAAGCTGGTTTTTTGGATTTTTTAGCAAAGATAAGACAATTCTCATCACCGAAGATACGTACGATGATTGCCCCTTGTCGAGTGCATGGCCTTTATCGGTAACGAACGAATTTGGCGCGCGTCTCGCAAAAGGACGGTGTCGAAAAAATTCTTAGTTTGGAAGTTCGCGAGCAAAGCCAGTTTTTTGGCGTGACCAGTTTCTAACGACTTTCGCTTATGACGGTAATATTAACGCTTTTTCTTTAGAAACAGAGAAATGGCTTTGTAAGATTTGCCTCTACGACGAATTTTTCAGAACTGAGCGTTACCAATATCAGTCAATAATACGGTTTCCGGTTGATTCCTTCAGCCTACCACGCTCCCGTCCCCGGACGGGTGGGGCGCCAGCGGAACCCCATCCGGGACCCAGCACAAGGACGTCGCGAAGCGTCTAAACGTCTGCGCCGTTCCATTCGAGCCGCAGGCGCGGCCCTTGTTACGCTGGATCCCGGATCACCTTTCGCTCCGCTGCAGGCATCCGGGAAAGGGCCATGAGACCGAACGGATCAACCGGATACGGTATAACATTCTATATGTTGCGCAAATTAATGGAGTTGTTTAAGTATTTGATCTAATAAAGAGAGAAATTATATATTCCATTTTTCTTGAGATTATCGACGCACATTCGGCGGATGAGACCGGCGATATGGAGATGGCGAAAAATTCGCGGCCATCTTCCAGTCCCTACGGAGTCGACTATCTTGAACGATAATCTTCTCAAACTCTCAAGGCCGGACTCTGCTCCACGTCATGCGCCATAGGCAGTTTTACTTTTCTTTTGAGCCGTGTCTGGACAGATCTATTGTCTAAATATTCCTTGAATATCGATAGGTAGCAATCTTTTGCTACCCCGGTCTTTAGGAATGGTTTTTACATCCCCTGCGCCCCAGTCACCCGCCAGACCGCCTTCCCCACATCGTCCGTCACCAGCAAAGCCCCGCTCTTGTCGAGCGTCACGTCCACCGGACGCCCCTGCGCCTTCTCGTCGGCATCCAGAAACCCGGTGAGGGCGTCCACCGGCTGTCCGGAGGGCTTTCCGTCGGCGAAGGGCACGTAGAGCACCTTGTAGCCGCTCTTCGGGCGGCGGTTCCAGGAGCCGTGCTGGGCGACGAAGAGGCCGCTCTTCCAGGCCTGGGGGAGGGACGAGGCCATGCCGAAGGCGATGCCGAGGGAGGCGGTGTGGGTGCCCACCGCGTAGTCCGGCGCGATCGCCTGTGCGACCTTGTCCGGGTTCGCCGGCTGCACACGGGCGTCGGCGTTTGTGCCCCAATAGGCCCAGGGCCAGCCATAGAAGCCGCCCTCCTGCACGTGGGTGATATAGTCTGGCACGAGGTCGCTGCCGATCTCGTCGCGCTCGTTCACGGCGGTCCAGAGCGCGCCGGTCTGCGGCTCGAGGGCGAGGCCGTTCGGGTTGCGCAGGCCGGTGGCGTATTCGCGAAAATCCTTCGCAGCGATATCGTAGACGTAGATTGCGGCGCGGCCCTTTTCCTTGTCGAGGCCGTTCTCGCCGACATTTGATTTCGAGCCCACCGTGACGAAGAGCTTTTGGCCGTCGGCGCTGGCGATGACGTTCTTGGTCCAGTGGTGGTTGATGCCGGACGGCAGGTCGACGACCTTTTCCGGCGTCGCCGTGATCTCGGTCTGGCCCTCCGTGTAGGGCACCTTCACCAGCGCGTCGGCATTGGCGACGTAGAGGTCGCCGCCCACTAGCGCCATGCCGAAGGGCGAATGCAGGCCTTTGAGGAAGTCGTGGCGCTCCTCGGCCTTGCCGTCGCCGTCCTTGTCGCGGAGCAGGGTGATCTTGTCCGGGCTCGGCACGCCGGCCCCGGCCATGCTCTTCACCTTGTCGGCCACCCAGTCGGCGATGCCGGTGGAGGGGTCGTCGGTCCTCGACTTGTTCGCCTCGGCGACCAGCAGGTCGCCGTTCGGCAGCGTCACAACCCAGCGCGGATGGGTGAGGCCGGTGGCGAAGGCGGCGACCGCGAGCCCTTGCGCCGCTTGCGGCTTGGCGCCGTCCTGCCAACCGGCGACGCGGGCGATGTTCACCGTCGGCATCAGGGTGGGGTTCGGCGGCGGCAGGGTCGGGCTGGCGCCGGTGCCGGCGGCGAATGCCAGGGTGGCGCTCTCGGGGAAGAGGACGAACTCGTAGAACGCGACCCCGCCGGCCAATGCCACCACGAGGGCCGCGAGGCCGATCTTCGATCCTGTCCGCATCGGGGTCCGCACTCGTTCCGGATATCGCGCGGCGCATCGGGGCGGCGCCGCGGGGTTCAACGCCGGAAAGGGGCGTGGGTTCGCGGGAGGTGGG
>NZ_VRVE01000100.1:0-14103 GCF_008040035.1 Methylobacterium sp. WL9 | reverse complement strand
CGCCCCCACTCCGAGCGCCAGCGCGCCCTCCCCCAGGCCACGGGCAAACGCCGCCCAGGATAGGCCGGCCAATGCGCAGGCCGCGAGCAGCGGCGGCAGGGCGAGCCAGGGAATGGTTTGGTCGAGCTGCCAACCGATCGCGACGACCCCGATCGTAACGCCGAGGGGAACCGCCACGACGAGCCAGGCGGCCACGGTCTCCCAGCGGCGCCGCAGGACCGGTCCGCGTGCGAGAGCCAGCACGGTGAGAATCGCCACGGCCGGCATCAGCGGCAGCACATAGTGCGGGAGCTTCGTCGGCACCGCCTCGAACAGGGCCCAGGCCGGCACGATCCAGGCGAGGAGGAACGCGACGGAATCGTCGCGGCGGTGCCGCCAGGCGAAGGGCAGCGAAAGCGCCGCGAAGGCGGCGCCCGGCCAGAAGGTGGCGAAGAACACGACGAGGTACGAGCCCGGCGGCGCCCAGTGTTTTTCCGCGCCGGTGCCGACCTTGGCGAGCATATCGTGGCCGACCGCCTCTCCGAAGAAGGCGCCGCCGCTCTTCCAGGCGATGGCCAGGAACCATGGCGCGACGATCGCGAGCGTCAGCACCAGTCCGGGCACGGGCCGCAGCGCCAGCAGCCACCGCCAGGAACGCTCGCGGATCGCCAGCACCAGGGCCGCGAGGCCGGCGAAGAGCGGCACCATCGGTCCCTTGACCAGGATGCCGAGCGCCACGGCAAGCCAGAACACCAGGGCGGTGCCCCGCGAGGGCGGGGCGCGCTCGCGCTCGAGCCGCACCCGGCCGAGCCAGGCCCGGGCCAAAGCCCCCATCGCCGCCACCGCGCAGGCGGTGAGCAGCGCATCGGTCTTGGCGAGGCGCGCCTCGGCCGAGAGCATCAGGCAGGCGGTGAAGAGCGCCGCCGCCAGCACGGCACCGCGCCGGGGCAGGACGGCCAGCGCCGCCCAATAGGCCAGCAGGGACGCCGCGAGCGCGCCGATCAGCGAGGGCAGCCGGTAGAGCGCGATGGTGGTGCGGGCCTTCTCGACGCCGAGGGCCTCGCCCGCAGCCACCGTGGCGGCCTGGGCCCAGTAGATGCCGACCGGCTTCTTGTGGCGCGCCTCCCCCTGGAAGCGGATGTCGACGAGGTCGCCGGTCTCCAGCATCTGCTTGGAGGCCTGGGCGAAGCGCGGCTCGTCGCGGTCCATCGGCTGCAGCGAGACGAAGCCCGGCAGGAAGCAGACGAGGGCGAGCGCCAGCAGGAGCGCGCAGGCCCGCAGATGCCCCTCCGCCGCGAAGCCGAGCGCCCGGTCCGCCCGGTGCAGGGCCGCGGCGAGGAGGCCCGCCAAGCGGGTCGCGGAACTGCGCGGGGAAGACACCGGCGCGGCGCTACCGGCCGTCAGGCTTGCCATGGTGCCCCGGTGAGCGAAGGGGTCATGCGGGCGTTCCGATCCGGTGACGGGTTCGGCACCGCAAGGCCGCCTGCCGGATGCGGGCACCATCGCGCGGGCACCATGGAGACGTGCGTGCTTCCCGCAAAACACCCGTCGCGCCACCGTGGCCTCGCGGGAAAGGCGTCCGCGACCGGGAATTTCGTGAGAGACATGAACGGGCCGCCGTGTCGATGATCGCCCCGTGAAAGTCAATCGCGCGGGTTCCCATAACAACCCGCAACCGAGATATGCGGCAGTGCGGTAGCCGATCCCAATCCTGCGCCCTATATCCTTGCCATGAGCAACTCAGCGAATCCCTACACCCTCGAAATCGCAGCATGCGAGCGCCCGGCCGGACACTTCACCTGGGCGATCCGTCGTAACGGCAAGCTCTTCCAGCGGGCGGACCGCCTGCAGACCACGGAAGAAGCTGCAGAGCGCAGCGGCCTCGCTGCCATCGAGAAGCTTCTCAACGGTCACGACCGCTGAGATCGAACCCGGATCCCGCACGGATCCGAGCGTTCGTTTAGCCGGCTCACGCCGAAACCGACCCGATCCTACGATCACGAAAAGCCTGCGGCGCCCGGCGCGACGCGGGCTTTTTCGTGTCCGGCGAATCCGATTGATCGCCCCCCGCGTCCGGCTACTCTCGCGAGCGGGAGGGCACGTCGATGTCCAAGACGCCGAAACCGGCAAAAACCGCGAAAAGATCGATCTACGATCGGGATCTCGACCGGAATCCGGCCAATCACCAGCCGCTGACGCCGCTGACCTATCTCGACCGGGCCGCCCGTACCTTCCCCGAACACGTCGCCGTGATCCACGGGGATTTGCGCCGCCCCTACGGCGATCTCTATGCCCGCTGCCGCCGCCTCGCCTCCGCCCTCGCGAAGCGCATGATCGGCCGCGGCGACACCGTGGCGGTGCTGCTCGCCAACACCCCCGAGATGATCGAGTGCCACTACGGCGTGCCGATGACGGGGGCCGTGCTCAACACCCTCAACACCCGGCTCGACGCCGCGGCCATCGGCTTCTGCCTCGATCACGGCGAGGCGAAGGTCCTGATCGTCGACCGCGAATTCGCGAAGACCGCCCGGGCCGCGCTGAAGCTGGCGAAGGCGAAGCCCTACGTCATCGACGTCGACGACCCCGTCTTCACCGGCGCGGGCGAGCGCCTCGGCAAGACCGATTACGAGGCGTTCCTGGAGACCGGCGATCCCGCGCACGACTGGGCCATGCCCGCCGACGAGTGGGACGCGATCTCGCTGAACTACACCTCGGGCACCACCGGCGACCCGAAGGGCGTCGTCTACCACCACCGCGGCGCGGCTCTGCTGGCCCTCGGCAACGTCATCACCGCCGACCTCGCGCAGCACGCCGTCTATCTCTGGACGCTGCCGATGTTCCACTGCAACGGCTGGTGCTTTCCCTGGTCGCTCTCGATCGTTGCCGGCACGCATGTCTGCCTGCGTCAGGTCCGGGCGCCGGCGATGTATGCGGCGCTCAGCGAGCACGCGGTCACGCATCTGTCCGGCGCGCCGATCGTGATGTCGACGCTCTTGAACGCCCCCGACGAGCAGAAGACACCCCTGCCCCATCGGGTCCATTTCCTCACCGCCGCCGCGCCGCCGCCGGAAGCCGTGCTCGCGGCGATGGGCGAGGCCGGGTTCGCGGTGACCCATCTCTACGGGCTGACCGAGACCTACGGCCCGGCCGTGGTCAACGCCTGGCATGGGGCCTGGGACGACCTGCCCGCCGAGGAGCGCGCGGCGAAGAAGGCGCGCCAGGGCGTGCGCTACCCCGTGCTTGAAGGCCTCGACGTGCGCGACCCCGACACCCTCGCCTCGCTCCCGGCCGACGGAACCAGCATCGGCGAGGTGATGTTCCAGGGCAACGTGGTGATGCGCGGCTACCTCAAGAACCCCAAGGCGACCAAGGCCGCGTTCAAGGGCGGCTGGTTCCGCTCCGGCGATCTCGGCGTGAAGCACCCCGACGGCTACATCCAGCTCAAGGACCGCTCGAAGGACATCATCATCTCGGGGGGCGAGAACATCTCGTCCATCGAGGTCGAGGACACCCTGTTCAAGCATCCCGCCGTCTCGGCGGCGGCCGTCGTCGCCAAGCCCGACGAAAAATGGGGCGAGACCCCGATCGCCTTCGTCGAGCTCAAGGACGGCAGGGACGTGTCGGCCGAAGACCTCGTCGCCTGGTGCCGCGAGCGGCTGGCGCCCTACAAGCTGCCCAAGCAGGTGATCTTCGGGGAGCTGCCGAAGACCGCGACGGGAAAGGTGCAGAAGTTCGTGCTGCGGGAGCGGGCTCGGGAGGGGTGATGGATCCGCACATTATTTGTAAGATCAATCTCCCCATACTTCGATACTTCACGTCATTGCGAGCGCAGCGAAGCAATCCAGGGCCAACGCTCCGACCGTCGAGGACTTGGCCCTGGACTGCTTCGCTGCGCTCGCAATGACGGACGTGGAGCTTAACACAGCCGCAGACCGCCTCAGCACCCGTTGCAGATGCTGCCGCTCACGGCCTTCATCTTGCGGTCCCAGAGACGCTGGCGTGCCTCGGCGGTGCGTTGCGCCTTCTCGCCCTGGAGCTTGATGTCCTTGAGCTTCGCGGCTTCGGTCACGGCCGGCTGGGCGAGGGGCTTCGCGCCCGCCGGACCGGGCGCCGCCAGCCCGGCGAGGAGCAGGGTGACGGCGATGGCGGCCATGCCGGCCGGCCGCATCGGACCAGGGATCGACGCGCGCATCATGCAACCGTCTCGGCTCGAGGAAACGCGGCTCCGCGCAGGCGCGGCGGGTCCGCCATTAGGATGGGCTTGGGCCGGCGCTCAGAGCGGCAGCTGGTCCCGGACCACAATCTCGGCCGTCGGGCTGCCCTCCGGGTCGGCGAGCACGACGGCGACGGAGCGTCCGCCGTCGAGGGCCAGCGTCGCGGTGCCGGCCGCGAACGCCTCGGCGAGCAGGCCGGTATCGCCCTCGATCTGGCCGTTGGCAGAATACATCATCCGGTCGACGAAGCTGTCGATCTCGTAGGCGACGGAACCGAGGCTGCGGCCGTCCGCGCCGATCGAGAGGCTGCCGCTCCCGCGGATCGTGCCGAGATGCTTGAGCAGCTGGCGCTTGCCGAACGTGGTCATGGGGGACGGGCTCCGGCGGTGTCGGGCGCCAGCGTGACGCCGACGCCGGTCTCGCCCAAGACACCCTGCAAGACCGACCTGCAGTCCCGGACGTCTCTGAGACGGAAAGTATTTTGAAATACTGCGCCGTTTTACAGATAATGCCGAACAGGCGACATTCAAGACACCGGTCAGGCCGTCCGCGTTACCGCCGCTGTGCTCAGTGGCGCTTGGTCCGGTCGAGCCGGATGCCGGCGGCGACCATCCTGCCGAGCTCCATCAGCGCCACGTCGAGGGCCGCCCGCAGGCGGAAGGGGGCGATGCCGGCCAGCACCGCGCGCGCTGCGGTGAGATGGTCGGCGGCGGCCTCGAACGGGTTGTCCGCGCCGACGGTCGGGCGGGTGACATAGCTCTGTCCGTCCTCACGTCCCTCGGTGATGTCGATGAGGATGCCGCGGGTCCGCAGGGGACGCCCCGACTCGCCCAGATAGGTCCGGCCCCGGCTGAGCAGCCAGCGCACCGCGCCGTTGCCGAGCAGCACGCGGTACTCCGAGAGGAACAGCCCGCCCACCTGCGTCGCCCGCAGCGTCTCCTCGACCAGCGTGCCGAGATCGTCCGGATGCACGCGGGGCATCGCCATCGTGCCGTCGAGCGGGCGCCCGGCCAGGGCGGCATCGCCCGCCAGCAGCGCCGCCGCGCCCCGGTCGTAGATCGCGACGTGCCGCAGATGGTCCCAGTCCCAGGCGCCGACGACGCCCGATGCGTCGAGAGCCGCCATCAGCGGAGAGTGGAGTTCAGGCTCGACCTGGGCAGTCGCCATGCCGGTTACGCTCCTCGAATCCGTGCAGCACCACAGATCATCGCCGTCTCGCAGGATCCAGGGTCAGACGACCCTTAGCCATGCGAAACGTCCCGTCAACGGCGCGAGCGTCTTGGTACGAAATTGACGCAGTGCTGAGTTTCGCGCGGAGTATTAGGTCCGGTGTCGTACAATCGACGTCGTATCCGCGATGACAGAAGATCATGGCTGAAGAACCGGAATGGTCTCGTGTCGACGCCCAGTACCATGATGGACGAAGACGCCGAGATTTTGCTTCGGTCGTCGTCCTGACGGATCCTTCGACAGTCTTGGTCCGGCCAGCATCCCACCCGCCGGCATCGTCTCAGAAGCGTGCGGTGAGGAAGACCCTCAGGTTGCGTCCGGGCAGCACCACCTCGTCCTTCTTGAACGAGGCGGCGTTGCGGATCACGTCGTCGAGGAGGTTGGTGCCGCGCAGGCCGAGTGTGACCTCGCTGACGCCGTACGCGGACGGGTCGAGGGGCTTGGTGTGGGCGATCTCGGCCTTCAGGTCGTTGTAGCCGGGCGTCGCCGTCTCTAGGGCTCCGGTCTCGATCTGTTCGAAGGCGTGCAGCAGGCTGACTTGCGCGTACCAGCCGTCCGTCCGCAGGAAGACGCCGCCGCCGACCCGGTGCGGCGGGATGCGCGGCACGTAGCTGCCGTCGTCGAACTGCGCCCGGACGAAATCGTATTGCGCGCTGATCCCGGCGAAGCCGTCGCCGACCGGGATCAGGTCGAGCTGGCTCGCGATCTCCGCGCCGTAGAAGGTGGCGGCGGCCTGCGAATAGACCACCTGCCTCAGGCCGCCGCCATCGATGCCGCAGCTGCCGAAGCTGTCGGCGCAGGTCAGCCCGGTCAGGCGCTTGAAAATGAAGCCGGTATAGCGCGTGACGTAGCCGGTGGCGTCGAGGCGCAGCGGCCCTTCGGCCCGGCGGATGCCGACCTCGAGGGTCCGCGCCCGTTCGAGCTTCAGGCCGGGATCGCCGATCTCGAAGGTCGCGGGGGCGTCGTGCGCGCCGCGTGAAAACAGCTCGGCGGCGGCGGGAGCACGCTCGACATAGGAGCCGGTCAAGCTCGCCACGAACCCGTAGGGCAGGTCCTGCAGGGCGCCGACGCTGGCGCTCTTCGGGGCGAAGCGGCGGCGGCGGGCGAATTCCGCGGGCTCGTCGTCGGGGCCGGCAGGGGTGAAGTCGTCGGGGAACACCGCCTCGACGCCGGTGACGCGGTTGCCCTCGATACGGCCGGCCGCCTGCAGGCGCAGGCCGCGCTCCAACGCGAGCTCCTCGAACAGGTAGAGGGCGTTGGCGCGGGTGTCGGTGGGGCGCAGCAGGCCGCCTTCCGCTCCCGAGATGGTGATCTTGCGCCGGTCGGATTGCAGGCCGGCCGTGCCGGTGAGGACGCCGAAATCGGTGTCGACGGGCACGTGCTGCAGCTCGATCCGCCCTTCCGCCTCGCGGTTCTTGAAGACGGCTTGGATGCCGTCGACCCCGTCGTTGCCGATGCCGATCTCGTTGTGGCGGTAGTTCGATCCGCCGAGCCAGAACCGCACGGCCGAGAACGGGCCGTCGAGCGGCCGGTACTCCCCGCGCGTCTGGAGCTTGTCCTGGTTCGGATCGAGGCGCGTGCGCCGCGCGGCCGAGGCGAGGCCGGGGATCTGATAGAGCGTCTCGTAGTGGCTGAACGAGACGCCGACGAAGCCGCGATCGAACACGTACGACGTGCCGAAGGCGCCGCCCTGGCTCTCGTTGGCGGAGTTGCGCTGGATACCGAGCGGCGTGGCGTAGCTGTCGGCCGCGCTCCTGAATCCGTCGGCATGGACGGCGACGTTGTCGCTGCCGGCGTCGACCGTGGCGGCGACGGTGCGGCCGTTGTCGACACTGGAGAAGCCGGTGGTGGCGCGGCCGGTGATGCCGTTGGCCGGGATGAAGGTCGGGATGCGGTTGTTCTCGGCCGAGACCACGCCGCCGATCGCTTGGCTGCCGTAGCGCAGGCCGGCGGGGCCGCGGATCACCTCGATGCGGTCGTTGACCAGCGGGTTGATCGGCACCGCGTGGTCCTCCCCGAGGTCGGAGACGTCCTGCACGCCGGTGCCGTTCTCCTGGATCCGCACCCGGCCGTTGTCGAGGCCGCGGATGATCGGCCGCGAGGCGGAGCCGGGGGCGAAGCTCGACGCGGACAGGCCGGGCTTGTCGAACAGCGCGTCGCCGAGCGAGCTCGGCTGCGACCGCGCGAGCTCGCTGCCCGGCACCACCGTCACCGACGAGAAGGTGTCGGCGACGACGGGGAGGACGCCCGGGGGAAAACGCCCACCACCACCGTTGCCGCCGCCCGCGGCGCGGACCGGGGCCACCGCCGTGACCGACAGCTCCTCGAGTGCCACATCCTCGGCCTCAGCCGGCTGGGCTCCGAAGCCGATCAGGCCGAGCCCGATCCCGGCCAACCGCGCGCCGTCACGTAGCGTCCCCAACATGGTCGTGTCGTCCATTTATAGCCTGTGCTATACTACTAAGTCTAAGCTGTTACTGCCTGTCAAGCCGGGTTCGTGGGCTGCCCGAGTCCCGGCCATGCAAAAGAAAACGGCGGGGCTTGCGCCCCGCCGCTCGGTCTCGGACCGGTCTCTGCGCCTGATCAGTAGGCCGGGCCGCCCGCGGTGTTGCCGTACTGGGGCACCGTCCGCTCGGGCTGGGCCGCGTTGCCGCCCTTGGCCGAGGAATCGACGCCGCCGCGGAGCTGGGCGACGGCTCCGGCAGAGCGCGGCTGCCAGCCGGGGCCGGTTTCGACGGCCGTGACCGGCACGTTGCCGGAGGCCGCATAACCCTGCGCGAGGGCGGAGGCGGGGACTGCCAGGGTCAGGGCGAGGGCAGTCGCGACGGATGCGAGACGAATGTTCATGATGATGTCCTTGTCGTCCGGGCGCGGTCTCCGTCGATTCCGGGGGCCGTGTCGTCTTGGTGTGACTTGAAGATGGGGCGTCTCTTGCTGGGCCGTCGTGCGAATCCACACGCGATGCCAGGACAAACCCGATTCTGTGCAGTCGTGCGAAAGCGCACATCCGGCCGGAACCGAACGGCCTAGCTTCCTTCGCGAGGGGACGTGCCGCCAGCCTTGCAGCGCGGTCCGTATTGGGATTTCGACCATGGTCGTCCGGTCCGTCACTGTCGCCGCCGCGCTCGCGTTTCTCGGCGCCGCCTCCCCCGCTCTCGCGCAGAGCGTCGATCCCGCCCTGGTGCTCGCGGCCAAGGGGCATCCGAAGCCCGGCCAGGGCTTTGCCGGCCGCACCGCCCGCCTCACCTCGATCATGGGCGCGGACATGAGCATGGTCGCACCGCTGCACGTGCCGAACCATCCGGTCCGGGCGCGGGCCGCCCGCCGCGAGGCCGACGCCTCGGCCGGCCTGCGGTAGAAAAGCCGCAAGCCGCGGGCCTCGGCATCCGCCCCCTGGCGAGACCCGGCGCTTCCCCGTAGCGTGCTCCCCGAGCCACGTAGCTGGGGGACCCTCTGGTGCGCCGTATCCCGGCCCTGATCCTGCTCGCCCTCGCCTTCCCGGCGCGGGCGGAGGAGAGCAAGCCCGTCTTCGAGGGCGCCGGCGGAGACCCGCGCATCTCGGTCTCGCAGCCGGAATCGACCAGCCAGGCCTCGGGCGGATACAGCCGCTCGATCGAGCCGTCGCTCGGGCCGTTCGGCGACCCACTCGGCCTGCGTCCGGTGCTGAAGCAGCGCGGCGTTGAGTACAGCCTGACCTACGTCGCCGACCTGCTCGGCAATCCGGTCGGGGGCGTCCGCCGGGGCGCGGCGGTCGAGGACCGCCTGAACCTGCGGCTCAACCTCGACCTCGAACGGCTCGCGGGCTGGGAGGGCGGGACCGTCCACGCCAACGCCTATTTCATCCACGGCACCGGCCTGTCGCGCTATTACGTCGGCAACCTGCTCGACGTGAGCGTGATCGAGGCCCTGCCCGCGTCCCGGCTCTACGTGCTCTGGTTCGACCAGCAGCTCTTCGACAACACGCTCGGCCTGCGCATCGGCCAGCAGGCGGCCGACACCGAGTTCTTCGTCAGCCAGACCGCGACTTTGTTCGTGAATTCCACCTTCGGCTGGCCGGCGATCACGGGCTTGAACCTGCCGAGCGGCGGCCCGGCCTATCCGCTCTCGACCCCGGCCGTGCGGGCGAAATACGTCCCCGGCGGTGGCTTTTCGCTACAGGTCGGGCTCTATGACGGCGATCCGGCCGGCGCCAACCGCCCCGGCGACGACCCGGAGGCGCAGCGCCTCAACCGCACCGGCACGAACTTTCGCACGCACGACCCGGCCCTGGTCGTCGCCGAGGCGACCTACGCCTACAACACCGAGAAGGACGCCCACGGCCTGCCCGGCGACGTCACGCTGGGCGGCTGGCAGCATTTCGGCCGCTTCGATTCGCTGCGCTTCGACAACACCGGCCTGCCACTCGCCGACCCGAATTCCTCCGGCATCGGCCGGCCCTTGCGCGGCAATGCCGGGATCTACGCGATCCTCGACCAAACGCTCTATCGCGAGCCTGGCAAGGACGACGAGGGCCTCGGCGTCTTCCTGCGCGCCGCCTGGTCGCCGACCCGCTCCAGCCTGGTCGACGCCTATGTCGATACCGGGCTCGCCTACAAAGGCCTGTTCGAGGGCCGCGACGACGACACGCTCGGCCTCAGCCTCGCCTATGCCCGCATCAGCGACGAGGCCCGCCGCGCCGACGCCGACACGATCGCCTATAGCGGCATCCCGATGCCGCGCCGGCGGGCCGAGACGGTGGTCGAGGCGACCTATCAGGCGGTGGTGGTGCCGGGCTTCACGGTGCAGCCCGACCTGCAGCTGATCCTCCGCCCCGGCGGCGGCATCGCCAACCCGCGCCTGCCGGAGGCCGGCCGGGTGAAGAACGCCGCCGTGCTCGGCCTGCGGGCGACGATCCAATATTGAGCGGCTCACCAGCGGGCTCGCCCGCGTATCGCCTCATGCCCCATGCGATGACGCGAGAGCAACACCGGGCGTTGCAATCGCGTGCACCGCAAAACGTGGCCTTGCGCGGCCGCCCTCGGCCCCTCACGATTCCAGCCGTGGCGTACGCGCCGGTCAGCGTGGGGTTTCGGTGCCTTTCGGCGAATCGAGTCTGACGGCCTGGATCCTGTTGTGGGTGGCGGCGCTCTCGAGCCTCGCCACCTTCGCGATCACCCTGCGGCGGGACGCGCAGGCCCGGCGCAAGGCGCTGGCGGAGGAGGAACAGCTCTGGTCGCTGACCTGGGCGGACTATCTCGACGACGGGCCGTTCCGCTGCCTGCGCCTGCGCCTGCACGACGTCGACAAGCACAAATGCCGCCTCAAGACCGTGACGCTGAAGAAGCCCGGCGCCGGCCGCCTCGCGCCGCAGACCTGGATCGACGAGAGCCCGTCCGAGCCCTGGCACAAGCGCGCCCGGGCGGACCGCACGGCGCTCGGCCGCCGCATCGCGGTCGCCAAGGACCTCGACGGCTCGAACGCCCGCTTCTCGGGCCAGCCCTACGACGACGTCTACCTCTACGTGCTGATGCCCCGGCGCCCCGCCTTCAGCTTCGCCGCCCAGACCCCGGTGCGCCTCGTCTGCCGCATCTCCGAGATCTCCCGGCGCTCGCGCCGCCGCAAGATCACCCTGATCAGCCCGCCGGCCGACTGGGCCGCCCCCGACGCGCCGAAGCCCGAGGACATGCAGCGGACGGCGTGACGGTTTCGCAAGGCTTTGCGGGCGGGCCGGCTCAGCCGGCGGCCTGGGCCCAGCTCGCCTGGTAGGCTGGCGCGAGGATCATGCCGTGGGGCACGGCCATCATGGGCGGCGGGTTGCGCACGCATTGCTCGAGGAAGGCCACGGTCTCCTCCAGCACGCTGCCCGAGAACGGTTTTGCGATCACCGCGGCCGCGCCTTCGAGGTCGCCGGAGAGCTGGCGCGTATTGGCGGTGATGAACACGGCGGTGATGCCGTCGAGGTCGCGCACGGCGCGCGCCACGTCGAGACCGGACGAGCCGTCGCCGAGGCGCAGATCGATGAACACCAGCTCGGGCAGCGTCTCGTAGACCAGGGCCACGCCGTCCGCGGCGTTCATGGCGGTGCCGACGACGACGTGGCCGGCATCCTCCAGCAGCGTCTCGAGCTGCATCAGGATCAGGGCCTCGTCCTCGACCAGCAGAACCCGCAGCTTGTCGCTCACTCAAGTCTCCGAACTGACTGCCGATTCGCGGGGCAGACTGACGTGGACGGTCGTGCCGGGATTGGCGGACTGCCAAGAGATACTGGCATTCAACTGGCGCGCAAGCGTTTCGGTGAGGCGCTTTCCGAACGAGCGCTTGCCGGATATTTCGACCGGTACCGGCATACCAACGCCGTCATCGGTAATTTTGATCGAAAAATACTTGTCGTCCGGCGCGACCAGGATCGAGAGCCGCCCGGGGCGGCCGTCCGGGAAGGCATGCTTGAGCGCGTTGGTGACGAGCTCGTTCATCATCAGGGCGATCGGCGGCGCCTTGGCCACCGGCACCTCCACCGGCTCGAAATCGAAATGCAGGCGGATGCCCTCGCGGCCCGAACCGCGCACGAGGTCGGTGGCGAGGTCGCGGGCGAATTCGGTGACGTCGAAGCGCTCGACGTTGTTGGACTGGTAGAGCCGCCGGTGGACCGTGCCGAGGGCCTCGACCCGGCTGAGCATCGATTCCATCGAGGCGCGCGCCGCCGGGTCGGTGATCGTGCGGGTCTGCAGCGCCAGCAGGGAGGAGATCATCTGGAGGTTGTTCTTGACCCGGTGGTCGACCTCGTGGACCAGCATGGTCTTGGCGGCCAGCGCCTCGCTCAGGTCGCGGGTGCGCCGGGCGACCTCGCGCTCGAAATGCTCCTTCTCCTGTTGCGTCCTGAGATGGGCGTCGACCCGGTCGGTGACGTCGAGCTGCGAGGCGAAGAAGTACAGCACCTCGCCGGCCTCGTTGGCCACCGGGCTGAGATACAGCGCGTTCCAGAACGACGTGCCGTCCTTGCGGTAGTTCAGGACATCGATGGCGATGTCGCGATTGCTCGTGACCGCATCGCGGATCTGCCGCACGGCCGCCCTGTCGGTGTCCGGTCCCTGCAGGAAGCGGCAGTTCTTGCCCATGATCTCGTCGCGGTCGTAGCCGGACATCGCGAGGAAGGCGTTGTTGGTGTAGACGATCGGGTTGTCGGCCTGGCGAGGATCGGTGATGATCATCGGCATGCGCGTGCCGCGCACGGCGGCGGCGAAGGGGTCTCCCTTGCCGGTGCCCGCATGCAGCTGGTCCGTCAGCCTCCAGGCGTCCTCCCGTTCCATCTCGTCCCGTCTCTTCTACCCGATTGCGTCCGGCGGCCGGCACGGCGCCTCGCTCCTGCGGGCGATGCGTGCAACCACACGTGACATGGCCATGCGGACCACGGGCGACAACCGTGGCCATGCCCGATGGATCCCTTACTACCAGTAGCCCTTACGGCTGACGCCTTCAGGGCTGCCCGCCGCACGCGCGGCGACGCGCATTCGCGCTTGCCGACGGCTTGGAGAGCCGAAGCCCACGGCCGCTGGTAGACCGCCCTTCCACGGCATGAAGTTTCGGAGCCCGTCACACGCACGAGATGCAACGGAACGAAATACCACCAGACCGGTGTTGTGCCGCGGAATGCCCGGCACGATATCCGATGAAGCCCTCGACGAGACGCACGACCGGGCCCTCTCGCCAAGACAGTGACGAGGGCCGTGTCGACGGCCGCGAGGCGACCCCGCGCCACGGTGAAAGGCCCGAAGGATTTTCGATGATCGACCTGTCGACCTCCGAGACCGACCGCACCGTCGACGCCCTGCTGCGCCAGATCACCTGGAGCCGCTTCGCGGGCGACGCCGGCATCGAGGGTCCCTATCGCGACGACCCCGCCTCGGCGGCCGTGGTGATCGAACTGCGCCAGGCCGGCGAACGGCTCGCAGCCGCCGGCGGCCTCGACGCCCTCGACGAGGCCATCCTGCGCATCACCGAGATGAACTCGGCCTATTCGGACCAGCGCTCCAACCTGCTCGAAGCGCTGTGGTCGTCGGTGGGGCGCGGCGGGGAACCCTGAGTTCTCGCTTAGGCCGGCCGCGGTCCCCGGCGCTTCAGGACAAGCCGGCGGCCCGGCGGAGTGCGGCGTTGAGGCGGTCCTGCCATCCCGGACCGTCCGCCTGGAAATGCTCCAGCACGTCGCGATCGATGCGCAGGGTCACCTGCTCGCGCCCGCCCGGGAGGGCCGGCGCCCTGGCCGCGACCGGGGCGGCCTCGACGGGTTTCGTCGTCGTCTTCTTGAAGGCGGCCTCGGCCGCGTCCCGGGCGCTCATCGTCGATCTGGCCATGGGTCTTCGCTCTGCCGGTCCGAGATTTCAGAAAGCCCGTTATACCGGAATGCAGCGCGCCCGACTCCTCGTAATTCGCGCGTGCGCCTGCGGCCCTCTGCGCAGGTCGCGCGGGAACCGGCTCACCCCTCGTCCTCGTCCCGATACGCGGCGCCCTCGCCCGTCGCACCGGGTTCCGCCAGGGCATAGACCGCATCGCCCATCCGCCTCAGCGGACCGCCGGGGCCGGAGCGCTTCCAGAGGCGGGTGTTGAGGGCGGCGACGGGATCGTGGCCCGGCAGGGAGAAGCCGCGGCCGGCGAGCAGCGCCAGGATCTCGGCGGCATGGAGCGGCCGGCCGGCCTCGTCCAGCGC